>JAQUVW010000002.1:255297-487503 GCA_028693235.1 Candidatus Gastranaerophilales bacterium | reverse complement strand
ACGAAATGTCTTGTGAAAAAATAGATGCACCCAAGATTCCTTGCTCTTGTGCTTCTTTCAGCTTGTCTATATCTTCTTGTTTAATTCCGCTATTTGTTGCTTTCCCGCTACCTGCGAGTTTTAACAGCAAATCAATCCACATAACTTATTCCCTTTAATTAATTTTATTTTTTATATTAATAACATCGGTATAATAAGCATACATGTTTAATTTTAGGGTAAAATCATCAGAATTCCTTTAATAATTTTTAACATATTATAAGAATTATTTTCCGATTTTTTAATTGTTAATTTTAGATTGTTACAGTTTCTCAACCTTTCTTGTTTTATATAGAAAAAATTTGTATTATTAATTTGCTTAATGAAGGCATCACAATTTTTTACTTTGAAAGGAGAAAATTATGAAATCAATTACAACTTTGGACTTGCAATACGCACACAGATTTTACGGATTCAAAGGTGAAGCTCAATACTTGCACGGGCACACAGGCGTACTAACTATTGAAGTCGAGGACTCAATTAACTCTGGTGTAAACATGGTTTTCCCTTGCAATGAAATTCAAAAAACGGCTTGGGCTGTCTTAAAAAACTTTGACCACGCATTAATTTTAAGAGAAGACGACCCGCTTCTACCTGCCATTTTGGCCGTATATGAAAATCAAGGAATTAAGGACGGAGCTCCTACAAACCAAATGAAAGGACCAGCTTTTAAAACCGAACTTGCAACAGCATACCCGGATTGTAGACTTGTTGTGACAAAAGAAACAATGACGGTAGAAGGAATGATTAAAATAGTATATGATTTATTGAAAGATAAATTAAATATTTCCAAAATCACCTTTACCAGCGGTGTAAATGCTGCAACTGAAGATTTCAAACCGACAAAAACGATTGACCGTTGTCCACTATGCGGTATTACATTAAACGAAAACGGGGTTTGCCCTAAATGCGGATACAAAAAACCGTAAAAGAATAAATAAAACAAACAAAAACGGCAACCATTCAAAATTCGAGTGATTACCGTTTTAAAAATATTTATTTTTTACAGTTTTGGAGTATCTTCGCCGACAATTGCCCCTACGTTTTTCCATATCAGCACCGACTTCGATTGTACCGTTAAGAAGTTTGTACTTCTTCACATCTCTAACTCTAAGAAAAATATATGACTTTATAAGTTATATTTCATTTCCCAAATTCCGCAAGGGCACAACCCCTCACAAATCCCGCAACCGATACATTTGGAGTCATCACTTCTGTATTCAAACTTTCCATCGCCCAAATCTACTCTTGAAATAGCATTCTGAGGGCAACTATTCAAACATAAACCACAATCTCTACAATATCCGCAACTCAAACAACGATTTTGCTCGTTGTCACAAGTCGGTTGATAGCACTCATAATATTCTGATTTAATCCTGGTTGAAGGAATAAGTTGCTTTGTGATTTGTTCTTCTAATTTTTCTTTATTTAAAAATCTTATAACATTTTTTGCACAATTTTTACCATCTGCAATTGCATTTGTAAATAGTCCACTCTTTACACTGTCACCAATTGCAAAGACTTTTTTATTGTAATCACATTGCATAAATTCGTTTATATTGATTTTTGACTTTTCATCTAAGTAATTTCTATCAACGAAATCAAAAACGGGTCTATCGCCGACGGAAATTATAACGCTATCTGCCTCGATTAATGAACCATCTTTCAAAACAACGCCATCATCTGTAATTTTTTGAGTAAAACAAGGCCACAATATTTTTGCACCCAGTTTTTCTACGTGTTCAATTTCTTTAGCAAAAGCACTTGGTTTCTGAATGTCTATCGCAGTCACCTCTTTAGCACCTTGTTTATAGGCTTCGATAATAACGTCCATCGCAGCATTTCCGGCACCAATTACAACAACTTTTTCGCCTAAATCTATTTTTTGACCTCTTTTTGATTTCTTCAAAAAACTTAGACCTTTTTTTAGTTTTTCAAACCCTTCAAAAGGTATTACAATTGAGCCATGAGCACCTATTGCAAGCACGATGGCATCGTAGCATTCTTGAATATTTTCGAAATTTTCTTTTGTAATTTTTGCATTTGTATGAATTTGTATGCCGGTATTTTTAAATCTTTCAATTTCAGAGTCCAAAATATCTTGATTTAGCCTATCTTCAGGAATTACTTGAGATAATTTTCCGCCGATTTTATCATCTTGCTCAAACAGTTCGACCTCATAGCCTTTTTTAGCCAACTGCCATGCACACGACATGCCGGCAACTCCTGCACCAATTACAGCAATTTTTTTATTTTGAGTAATTGTATATGGCTTAACTTTTATATCTTTAGAAAGATTACCGAGCATTTTCACATCTAACGGAGTGTCGACTTTTTGTCTTGAACAATCATTCAAGCATAGGTTAGGACAAACTTGACCACAAACACTTGCCGGGAATGGACTATACTCAAGAACGAGCTCCAACGCTTCTTTTATTTTGCCGCTTCTTAACAAAGAAAATCTTTTTTGTGTAGGAATTTTAATCGGGCAATTATACTCACAAGGAGCACTATATGCGTAATTCTTCCATTTAGGAATTTTTAACCTTTTTTCATCAGTTTGAACCAAATCATAAATTTCAAAATTATCTTCCATCAAATCAGAAAAGATTGAACCGCCGATGGCTTTCATCCACTTATTTTCACGGAATGTTTGAAGCGAAATATCATGAGTTTGCTGTCTTTCTTCGTAAGTTTTAGCAATAATTTTTTGCCATTTTGAAAAATCAGTAAGCTCTTTTAACAATTCAGGTTTTTTAATTTTATTTAAAAATTCATTTAACCCGTTTTCTAAGAATTTTACATCTTTTTCATCAATTTCAAGAACAAAAACATCATCCGAGATATTTTTAATAGGCCCTCTGAAATATACAACGCCGCCGACCATTCCGGTGCAAGCTCTATCACCTAAAATAGAGTCAACCCCCTCAGAATCAATGCCGCAAACAACAGCTATACCGCCGCCCATAAATTCAAATGAAAACGAACCTGTATTTTTCAAGACCCATAATTCAGGAGCAAGATATTTCGGGTCTTTTTTCATCAACGCACCTGAGCGAGTTCCCACTTTTCCGTCAACAAAGATTTTTCCGCTCGCAGCACAATGAGCTGTAGTATCTCCGCAATCTCCTAAAACAGTAATTACGGCACCTGAATTTAGCCAACCCACATCCGCAGGAGCAGCCCCTTTAACTACAATATTAGTACCTTTTGCCCCCATTGAACCTACACGTTGTCCGGGATTTGTCAAACAAAAATTTAAAGGCTTTCCATCTTTTGACCACAAAGAACCGCCAATATTGTGTTGCCCACAAGCATTTATCTCAAAATCATGCTGCCCCTCATCAACGCCTTTCCAGATTATTTCCATAAGGGCTTGGGTTGAGAGTCTTTCGTCGTTTTTTAATGTATCAATTTTGAGCATTTTTATCTACCTTTAACAAACATGTTGAATATCTAATCTGTCAGCAACATTTTTATCAACACAAATCAAAGCATCAGAACGCCCAATCGGTAATGTGCTGTTTCCGACAGGTGCCAATAACTTTTTAAGTTCTATATCTGTTGCACAAATATAATTAACTATATTTTGAGCAACTTGGTCAATATCAAGTCTTTTAGCAAGCTTAGGATTTTGAGTCGTGATACCCATCGGGCACCTACCGGTGTTACAAGCATTGCATTTTCCAAAATCATTACCGACGCAACCTGCCATTTGCAAAACCAAACGCCCGATAAACACGCCACTGGCACCTAAACAAATAAGTTTAAATGCGTCAGCTGCAAGATTTCCGTTCATGCCAACGCCGCCTGCTGCAAACAATGGGATTTGCCCCTGTTTTCCTTGTCTTACGGCGGTCAAATAGCAATCTCTCAATTTTGAAACAATCGGATGTCCTGTATGATTTAACGATATTTCATGGGCGGCACCTGTACCGCCTGCTATACCATCTAAGAAAAAACCGCCGACAATATTATATGGGTCACGCAAAAGATTGTTATAAACGCTTACACTTGTCGCAGAAGCCGCAACTTTAACAGCCACCGGAACTTTGAATTTGAAAGCACAATTCAAAGATAAAAACATCTTTTGAACACTTTCCTCAATCGAATACAAGCCTTGATGGTTTGGAGGACTCAACAAATCTGCTTTTGGTACACCTCTGATTTCTTGAATTAATTTAACATTTTTTTCAGCCATCAAAAGCCCGCCATCACCAGGTTTTGCACCTTGACCGATTTTTATCAATATACCGGCAGGGTCTTCTTGCATATAAGGCATTGAGTCGATAATTCTGTTCCACCCAAAGTGACCTGAAGCGATTTGAAGTATCATATATTTCAAATATCTTGAACGCAAAAGTTTTTCGGGAAGTCCACCCTCACCTGTCGACATACGGATTGGAATCCCTTTTACTTCATTCAAATAAGCAACTGCAATGGCAACCGCCTCCCACATTCTGGGAGATAACGCACCGATTGACATATCACCGATTAAGATTGGATAAATCGAACGGTTTGGAGGGATTGATTTCGTTTTAGATGGTTGCAATTCACCGTTTACGATTTCTAAATCAATATCCTTTGGGTTCAATACTCTACCCAGATTTGTCCTCAAATCGAAAGTATGCCTCAATGCGTCCAATGAAGGGTCTGTCATTTGCGAAATTCTACCCACTTTTATTTTATCTAAAGTTCTTCCTTCTGTATGGAGATTGGTTCTTCCACCTCTTTTTACGCTTTCGCCTGTTTTTGAGCGATATCTTGTGCCGAAAATTTCAGTCTTATTGCGGACAGGTCTGATTGCACCATTTGGGCAAACCTTTGTGCAAATTCCGCACCCTCTGCAATAATCATTCTCATCGATATTTTGTTGAATTACAGGGATTGCCTTTTGGTCTGAATCTATTGAAAAACCTTCTTCATTAGAAATAGCTCTGACTTTTTTCCTTTTTTGAACACCAACTTTTATCGCAGAAAAAGAGCAAGATGCAACGCATTTACCGCAAAGCATACATTTATCACTCTCGTATTCGATTATCCAAGGTAAATCATCTAGGGCAATTTTGTTTAATTTCATTGTGGAATTCTTTCAATATTCAAATCGTTATCGACTACAACAATTTCTCGCTCATTAGTATAAATATCATCGTTAGAGTTTCTATCGGGCATAATTTCATTGGCACCGCAAACTTCTGACGTAATTATAACCATGTCATTATGCTTGCAAACTACCGTTGGGCGGAGTTTTTTCGAATCTTCAACACTCAACATCGTCCCATCCGGCAAAACTCCTATCGTCGTATTAGGACCGTTTATTGCCAGATTTGCCATAGAGGTTTTTATTCTCGTCAAAACTTCTTTATCATCACGTTTTTCAATTTCTTCATAAGGAAGCGGAGTTAAAACGTGTTTGAAATATTTCAACGGCCATTTCAAAATCTTATGCACGTAATGAAGCGTATATAAAAAACATTGAGAATCGGATTCAAAACCTATATACGCCTTGTGAAGATTTTTTTGGGCTAACTTATTCTTTTCATAAAACGTATTTTCACCGTTTGTCAACGTCGTATAACCTTGTAAAAAGAACGGGTGAGCAGCATATCTAACGATATCGTAATTCGTATTTTGCCTGCATTGAGCAGTTATAATTTTTGAGCGAATATTAACATCTTCACCCCAAAGATTGAAATAGGTGCCGATATCTTTTGGATTACCTATTTCTTTTAATGTTAAAACATCTTCCCAAAAAGAATATACATACCCTTCATCATCTTCTTCTAATAGCTTTCTCAATTTAAGTCTTGAATTAACAAGCAATTCTTCTTTTTCTTCTTTCGAAGCATTCTTATATGTTTTCGGGTATTGAAAAACTTCAAAAACATAATTCGGCATAGTTTTTATGTCAAGTTTTGCATCAGGATAAACCTCAGGCGTAAACTGAAAAACCCTAACGAAGCCTAAGCTATGCAAATAATCCTCAGCAATTTTCATCCCTGCATCGCTGCAAGCCATTGAAAGCGTAGGCAAATTTTTATAATTTTCAAATATTCCGCCCAAATCTTGCATTACAAACGCAAAGCCTGAGTTATCATGTCCCTTTTGTTGGGAACGCATAAGTTTTAAGGCTAGTGACGGATGAATATATTTCTTTGATTTTATCGCACCAATTCTACACATATTTATATTGTGCTTTTTTCTTGTTTTCAAGTCAAATAAAAAATGAAAAAAATTTTTTCTGCAATTTTGAAAATTTATCAAAAAAAACGCTTTTTCCTTAATTTTTTTATATATTTTTTATTTTTTTATAAAAGAATTTTACGATTTCTTACAATTATTTCGCAATTTTCTTATTTTTTTTCTTATTTTTTTTAGTTTTACAATTGAAATAAAAATATAATTTTTTAATATTTTATTTATTTTGGAAAAATGTTTTTAAACAGGTTAGATTTTGTTGTTTGAAAATCTAACTGTATCTAAAAAACTTCGTAAGGGTTAGATAAAATAATTCTCTACCCTAACTCACACATTGAAAATTATATATTTTCGCCAGCAACTGCCTTATATAAACTGATTTGATTTACATAACAATCAATTTTGCTTGCTGTCACAAGTTTTTGTGTGGATAACAAATTTTCTTTTTTCTGCAACAAATCAAGATAAGCGATTACGCCCTCTTTATATTTCAACTCGGTTAATTTAAAATCTTTCTTTTCCATATTCAATGCGTCAATATTTTTTTCCAATTTTTCATTTTCAAGTTTCAAAGAGCTCAAAGCATCGTTCACTTCTTGAATAGCAGTTAAATTAGTTTTGTAATAGTTTTGAAGAATTTGTTCATATTGGTTTTTTTTCATTCTAAGATTGGCAAACTTAGCACCTCCACTGAAAAGCTGCAACATGCCTGCCCCTGCAATTCCCGCAATAGCGTTTTCCCAATTCATAGCAGAGAACATTCCGCCAGTGTTGAAAGACATCAGCCCCAATATATTAAACTGGGGTAAAAACTCTTTTTTCGCGACTTTGACATCAATTCTTGATTTTTCAACCATTTTTTCTGCCACCAAATAATCAGGACGTTGGGTTATGATATCAGAAGATATAGCCTGAGGAACATAGATTGCCCCATTCAACTCATCATATTTTATTCTTTTAAAATCCTTGGTATTTTCAGGGCTATCTCCAGTCAAAACAGCAAGTTGATTGAGCATAATTTCTCTTGATTTTTTAAGCTCAATAATATCAGACATTGAAATAACATAAGATTTATTAGCCTTGACCAAATCAGACGTAGAAACAAGCCCCTCCTCGTTGCTTTGTTTCATAATATCAAAAATCTGCTTTCTGTCTTTAATTATTTGCTCTTGAATATCGATTAGTTTATCAAGCTTTACAACATTGTAATAGCTGGCACCTACAGCACTAACAATAGAAAGATAAGTCGCCTTTTCTTGCAATTTAGAAGCTTCATACAATTTTTTTGCACTTCTTGTCTTATCGTGATTTTTTAAGAATATATCCGCCTCATAGCTAGCAATAATAGGAATAGAAAAGCTACCCTCTCCTGAAGTTGTAAAAGGCATTTTTATAGCAGAAGGCGAAGCTCCCACTGTAAGCGACGGAAGTTCATTTGCCATTTGTAACTTTGAAGCCTGACGTGATTCTTCAACTTTTAATGTAGCGATTTTCAAATCTTGATTATTATCAAGAGCCTTTGTAATATAATCTTCCAAATATTCATCATTATGATTTTGCCACCACGCCATATTTATATAACTTACAGCATTTGCCTTCAAGACTTGAGCTGGTTGCTCAGGTGTTTTAGTGCTTTTTATAGCGGCATAAGTTGCTTCAGGTAAAAAATTCATAGACATCATTGATAACAATAATGTTAAAGCCAGTGTTTTCTTTGTATTCATTGAGTTTTCCTCTTCAAAAATTAATTGCTTGACATTTTTTATAGCAGTATGCTAGCATATCAATGTTGTAAAAGCAACATGTTTTTTACGCAACATGTTATAGATACAACATAAATATTTGAATATATAATTAGAATTGAAAAATAAAATGAAAAGAACTAAAACTTATACAAATTCCCTGTATTACCACATCAGGATGACCGCCAGATACCTAAAATTATTCGGCTGTCAGCTTTTTGAAAAAATGAACCTTCCTTTGAGCTTCGATGAATTTATCGCACTCGATGTAATATCTTGCAACGAGGGAATTTGCCAAAGAGATTTGGCTAAATTACTCTTAAAAGATAGAGCTAACACTGGTAGACTCGCTGAAATACTTGCAAATAAAGAACTAATCGAAATAAATATTGATACAAAAAACAAAAGACTCGTAAAAAAACTCTCTACTACAGAAAAGGGACAAAAAGCTATTGAAGCAATTCTTCTAACCTTAGAACCGACTTTGGAAAAACTTAAAAGTAAAAATAATGATGAATGCGAGGAAAAAGTAATCGCATATTTAACAAAATGCAGAGAAACTCTAAGCAAAATCGTAGATACACAAATTTAACAGGAGAAATATATGACCACTGCCGAAAATAAAACAAATGAAATAAAAGAAGAACCTAAAAAAATTAAAGGTGTAAAAAGATTTATTACCCTTGTTGTCGGAATAATTATAACGTGCATTGCCGGATACTACATACATGACTCTTTAAAATATCAAATTACAGATGACGCATACGTAGAGGTTCACATGGTACAAGTCGCACCAAAGGTTTCAGGTCAAATAGAATCAGTTTATATAGAAGATAACCAATATATTAACCAAGGCGACACCATTGCAAAAATAGATGACTCGGACTATAGAGTCAAACTTGCTCAAGCTGAAGCGAATTATCAAAAAGCTCTGTTAAACCAAAACGTAGCAAGAGCAAATATGTCTGCCACAAACTCTGCAATCTCACTCGCAAAAAAAGACTTGGAAAGATATACAAAATTATACGCAGCAGGTGCCGTGTCAAAACAAACACTCGACACAGCTCAAACAAAATATGATGACGCTAAAGCTAAATTAGAAACAGCTGACCAAGCTCTACTTTCTAAATCAGATAAAAAAGTTGCAGACGCAGAACTTAAAGCCTTAAAAGCACTTTGCGACCAAGCTGCCTTAAATCTTGCATACACAACAATAAAAGCTCCTCAATCAGGCACTGTCACTAACAAAAAACTTGAAAAAGGTGCTTATGTTCAAATAGGTCAACCTTTGTTCGCTTTAGTACCTAAAGAAGTATGGATTATAGCTAATTACAAAGAAAATCAAGTCGGACAAATGAAAATCGGACAAAGCGTTGATATCAAAATAGATGCCTATCCTGACAAAGTATTTAAAGGCAAAATAGACAGTATCCAAAGAGCTTCCGGTGCTAAATCAAGCTTATTTCCACCTGAAAATGCTGTAGGCTCATTCGTTAAAATAGTCCAAAGAATACCTGTCAAAATCGTATTTACAGAAAAAATTGACCCCGCTCAATACACAATCGTTTCAGGAATGTCAGTTGAACCGAAGGTAAAAATAAAATAATGGCAACTGAAACAACGATAAAAGACGAAAGCTGGAAACCTACCAAAAACCCATGGCTATTGGCTTTACCAACTTTATTTGCTGCCTTTATGTTTGTCCTTGATGAAACAATCGCAAATGTAGCATTACCACACATGGCAGGGACATTTTCAGCAAGTAGAGAAGAATCAACATGGATTTTGACAAGCTACCTTGTCGCCAGCGGAATTATGATTCCTGCAGTCGATTGGTTTTCAAAACTCATGGGGAGAAAAAATTTCTTCATAATGAGCATAATCATTTTTACAACCGCATCTGCTCTTTGCGGAGTCGCAGATTCACTGGAGATGATGATATTTGCTCGTGTGCTTCAAGGTTTTGGCGGTGGCGGATTATTGCCAATCTCACAAGCTGTTTTGTTAGAGGCTTTCCCTCCAAACATGAGAGGCAAGGCTATGAGTATCTTCGGACTTGTTATCGTTGTTGCACCTATTATCGGTCCGGTAGTCGGAGGATACATTACCGACAACTATAGTTGGCCTTGGATTTTCTTCATAAACCTACCAATAGGTGTATTCACCGCTTTCTTAGCAAAAGCACTTCTTGAAGACCCTCCTTACGCACAAAAGCAAAATAACGTAAAAATCGATGGAAAAGGCTTCTTTTTCCTTACTATTTGGCTAATCACATTGCAAACAGTTTTGGATAAAGGAAACAACGCCGACTGGTTTAATGCACCGTGGATTTGCTGGATGAGTTTTGTTTCAATAGTTTCTGCCATTTTCTTTTTTAGAAGCCAAATAAAAAACAAAGACTCACTAATTGATTTATCTGTTTTTAAAGATAAAAACTTCACAATCGGAACTTTCGTTCAAGTAGTTGTGCAAGCTGTCTTATTAGCATCTTTGGCTGTTTTACCGCAGTTTTTGCAAGGACTTTTAGGCTACACCGCCTTTCTAAGCGGAACAGCAATGATGCCCAGAGGCATAGGTGCCTTTATTGCAATGGCGTGTTGCGGAATTTTATCTACTAAAATAGACAACAGAATTCTTGTTATTATAGGATTATCATTAATTTGCGTAGCAAGTTTTTCTTTGGGAAATTTAAACTTACAAATTTCTAACATAAATATTGGTATTCCGAATTTTATTTTCGGGTTAGGAATGGGGCTTGCAATGGTGCCTTTGATTTCGCTATCTGTTGTAACCTTAAAAAACAGCCAGATGACTAACGCCAGCGGGCTTCAAAACCTGCTTAAAAATATAGGAGGTGCGATAGGCACATCAATTATAACAACTATTATTTCAAGGTACGCACAAGCTCACCAATTTATGATGGTGGGAAATTTACACGAATTAAATCCGGTATTCAACGCCAAAATCGCAGCTATGCAATCAGCATTTATGAATTACACATCAGCTAATGTGGCACATCACATGGCTCAATATTCTCTATATGGTGACCTCGTAAAACAAGCTAATCTCTGGGGCTTCATTGAAGCTTTCAGATTGTGCGGGGTCGCCGCTTTTATTACTATACCTTTGATATTTTTAGTTAAGAAAATAAATCTTAAAAAACAAAGTTAAATATATTAAATAATGGCAAAAAAAATCATGTTGAGTCTTTTATTCCTCATGTAAGTAACAAGTGAGGAATTTAAAGTGACTAACATTTCTAATCAACCTGCATTCGGCATGGCACTAAAACACAAAGATATGAAAGCTTTTATGAACGGATTAAGTGACGGCGACGTAAAACTATACAACAAATTGGCAAAAAAAGTTCACCGTTCATCTAACTGGAACAAAACAGACGTTTTCTTCTCCCCTGCAGGCGAAAACAAAATTGCAGCAAATATTGTAAGTAAAGCTGATAACGGTATCGCAGACTCTTGCGAATTCGGTTTTAAAGATGCTACAAAAAAAGAAACAAAATCTATCATTAACACTTTAAAAGCAAAATTCAAAAGAATAGGCACTATACAAAATTTAGACAGCAAGTTTGAAGGGGCTGAAAAAGCTACCAGACACGCTAAAAATATTGAAAATTAATTCACAATTTTGACTTAATTAAAAAAGCAGGAGCCTTGAAATTTGAGCTTCTGCTTTTTGCAAATAAAAAGCGGGCAAACTGTCCGCTAAAAAAGTCTCTAAATTTATTTATGTGTATTTATTGGATTTGTGATTTTTCAGGTAACGAATCTTTATCAACATTAAAAGCATCTAAATATTCGTATATAGGACCTTGCTTATTCGGCTGAATCCAGCTGAAATCTTCTTTAAGCGAATTCATGACCATTTGTTCATATTTAGGTTTATCATCAAAGAATGTTTTCAGACCTTGTTTCATAGCTTTATAGAAACCTTGACCTGAAATATCCTTAGTCAAAATACCTGTTTGGTTATCACCTTCAGCTTTTACCGTGTCCACAATTCCGCCTGTAGCAGTAGCTATTACAGGAGTTCCGAAAGCGAAAGCTTCACTTTGAGTCAAACCGCAAGGCTCAAATTTGCTCGGCATCAAGAAGAAATCTGTAGTTGACATCAAGGCAGGATTAGGATTAAATCCGTGATTGAAAACAACCCTGTTGGAATCTTCAGGTTTCAATTCTTTTTGAAGTTTTTCAATCAAAGCTCTGTTTTGACCACCTTCACCGTCTTCACCACCTAAGTAGAAAATTGGTTTAGGCTTATTCGGGAAGTCTTCTTCCCAATTATCATAAAGTTTTTTGATGGAATCCACAGCAATATCTACACCCTTTTGACCGACTAAACGGTGTGCGTATGAGAAAATCGGAGTATCTTTAAATTCTTCTTCGGTTAAATCAGGAAGTTTTGTATCGCCGACATTTTCAAGTCTGCTTGGTCTAAACTCGTGGCTCGCAACCGGCTTCATGTATTTATTATAAAATTCAATTTTGTTGTTCAAACGAGCTGCTAAAACATCTTCTTTAGAAGAATTTTGACTATAGGTTTTAATATCCAAAGGATTATTTGGATTTATACCGCTGATAAATTTCTTTTTAGCATTTATATCAAGGTTTTTAAAGTCGTTACCATTGATTATACCGACCAAAGTTTTTGATTTATCTCTTTGTTCAATAGCCCATTGAAGAGGACCTGATTTTGCATTTTCATTAACAAGCTCTTTTGCATAATTTTTTGAAACAGGAGCAAAATAATCACTCAAACAAACGCCCATATTTAAAAGATTGACATGGCGTTCGCCGTTAGTTCTGTTCATTATCAAAGTATTTTGCAAATCTTCGTATGGAGCACCTGTTGCAGCATTTTTCACGATATCTGAGGCATAATTATCAAAAAGGGTATTCAATATATTTTCAGAAACCTCAACTTTTTGTTGATAATCATTATCTATAAATGTATAGCCTTGATACTGTGCGTTATGACCGATTGTTATAATCTTCATATCTGAAAGTTTTTTAGCCGCATCATCAGCTAAACCTCCATAGGCATTTTCCATAGGAGCTTTATATCTAGCCATTGCAGCCATTGGAGCAGCTTGCCAATCATTCAACAAAAATCCGTCAGGAGATGCAATATCATCATATTTTTCTTTATTAATAATATTCAAGCCTTTTACACTGTGAGGGTCTTCTTTTGCCTTTGCAAATTCATATACCGCTTTTGAGAAAAATGCAAATTTTTCAGGTTCTTCTGCTTTTGCTGTGCGTGAATAGATTGAGCCATTGAAATATTCATCATTTTTGACAAATACAAGTGGAGGAGTGTCTATCACTTTCATAGAACCGTCCTTTTGAGGGACACGTTTTTTGTTACTTACAAAAATTTCAACAGGTTCATCTTTTGAATCGTGAAGCTTGTAAGAATGGACTTTAAATTCCGCTACTTTATCAAGTTCAAATTCTGTGCCTGAATAGTTATAAGTATATTTTCCGTTTTCTTTTTCAACAGAAGAAAAACCGTTTTTTTGGTACATCGGAATAAAGGTTGGCGTTTTGATGCCTAATTTTTCAAAATTATTTTGAACATCAACAGGAACAGCCCCGAGCCCGCCTTCTTTTATAGGTGCAAATTCAGAGGTAATAGACCATACGGTATCACCTTTTTTCAAAGGTTCTTTGCCTGCTTGAAGCTCACCGTGCAAGTATCCTGTAGCACTTTGTCGAATAGTTTCAACGGCTTTATCGTATTTACCTTGGTCGAAACCTGCTTTTTTATCTACACCTTTAAGTAATAAAAATCCATCAACATTTTCGAGATATTTTGAATGAAGAGCACCCTTCGTATTTACAGCTCTAGCTTCACCTGCTTCCCAGCGAGCAGAATTTGCCGTATTTTCAATGTTATCAATCCTAGTTTTTGCACCATTTATAATTTCTTGGTGCATTGCATCTTCCAAATCGCCTTTTGGAGTTTTATCATCTTTGACCATATCCATAAGCTTTGCACCGCCTGCAAAAGCCGCCAATGCAGTCCAAACACCTTTACTACTTTTTTGAACTTGTTCTACTGCTGATTGAGAATCTTTTGCAGCATTTTTAAGCATTTCTTCGACAGCATCTTTGCTTGCAGCTGTTTCTTTTTTGAGGACATCTGCGATTTGGTTCATGGTCTTTTTATTCGCCCTTTGGGTAAAAACTGCAGTAACAGGAACTGCAGCCAAAGCCGCTATTCCGGCATATTTTGTTATATAATCAAGAACTTTATTTTTTGATTTAGGTTCGTCATTTTTTTGCACAAATGTATCTTTTTGCGGCGTAGATTCAAGCTTTGACTCTTTTTGTATTTGAGGTTGAGGAGTGCCGGCAGAAGCCGTTGGGGCAGTATCTGCAGATTGTGCCGTGAATTTTTGAGGTGCATTTGTTATTTGTTTAAACGCATCAGAATCAAAATTACCCATGTAATATACCTTCTTATTTTAGAGACCTATATATAGGAAAACATGAACATATACAAAAATTGCCATGAGCGAAATAACCGCATATGCAAAAAAGCCTGAAATTTCAAGCTTTTTTGCGTTTTTTTGATTTTGTTTAAATGTAAATATTTATAAATCGTTACAAAAGATTAAAATAATTTTTTAAATCTTTCCATAGCTTCTACCGTATTTTCAAGATTGTTGAAAGAAGTCAATCTAAAATATCCTTCACCATTCACACCAAAACCTGCACCAGGAGTGCCGACTACTTGAGCTTTTTCTAAAAGCATGTCAAAAAAGTCCCACGATTTCATATTATTTGGGCATTTTAACCAGATATAAGGCGAATGTTTTCCGCCAGTAAACCAAATCCCTTTTTCCTCTAATGTGTCAGCAATAACTTTGGCATTTTCACTGTAATATTGAATATTTTCTTTAATTTGTTTTTGACCTTCTTCAGAGAAAACCGCCTCAGCACCTCTTTGAACGATATAAGGAACACCGTTAAACTTGGTTGTTTGGCGTCTTAACCACATTTTGTTCAACTTACCATCAAGCAATTTTTTAGGGACAATTGTATAGCCACATCTTGTACCTGTAAAACCTGCCGTTTTTGAAAATGAGCAAAATTCTATGGCACAATCTTTAGCACCTTCAATTTCAAAAATACTGCGAGGCAAATTTTCATCTTTAATAAAAGCTTCATACGCAGCATCAAACAAGATTAATGCATTATTTTTATGTGCATATTCAACCCATTTTTCAAGCTGTTCTTTATTGTAAACAGCTCCAGTAGGGTTGTTTGGCGAACATAAATAGATAATGTCGCATTTTACGTTTTCATCAGGAAGAGGCAAGAATCCATTTGCTTCATTTGCATTCATATATAAGACTTTACGCCCGGACATAACATTTGTGTCGACATAAACCGGATAAACAGGATCCGGCACAAGCACTGTATTATCAATACTAAACAAATCAAGAATATTGCCCAAGTCACTTTTTGCACCATCTGATATAAATATTTCTTCGTCATCAACAGGAGTTTTGCGAGAGTCATAATATCCTTTTATTGCTTTTTTCAAAAAGGCATAGCCTTGCTCAGGTCCATAGCCTCTAAAAGTTTCTTGTTTGCCCATCTCAGAAACAGCTTTTTGCATAGCCTTAACGACAGCATCGCATAAAGGCAAAGTAACATCACCTATCCCCAATTTAATTATTTTTTTATCGGGATTTTCATTTTCAAAATCAGCAACTTTTTTCGCAATAGTCGAAAACAGATAACTTTCTTCAAGTTTTTCATAATTATGGTTAATATTCATTAAAATCATCTCCTACAAACTGTTAGTAGAATGATTATACCGCATTTTTATAAAAAATTAAAATCCGGATTGATTTTTTTTACTCGGAATAAACTTATCAAGCTGAGGCTCAATCGTTTTAGAGATGACGATATGCTCAACGAAATAATCAATCGGCTTAACCAACAGAGCAAGTGCCATAAAACCGCCCGCTGTTTTTATCATTTTTTGTTTGAAAATTTTTGAATTTTCGTAATCTTTCAAAATGGCTTTTGCAGACTTACCCAAATATCTTTTTTCACCATATTCTTGCAGGTATCCTTGCTGAATATTTTGAAATTTTTTATAAAGTCTTTTTGGCAATTCCTTTGGTTTTTCGCCATTCATGAGCTGCTCTCTCATTTTGAACATAGTATCAACTTTTTTGTCCAAATAAATTTCTAGTTTTTGAGGATTAGCAAGTGAAAGAGATTTATATTCTTTGCTTGATGCAAAAGATGAAATCACCTTTTTTTTGGAAGTTTGAGTATGATACTCACCCAATTTGTCAGACACTATCTCATTTAATGAGGTTTTCAAGTTCTTTTTGTAAGAGTCTATTTTGTTTTCAAACTTGTGCAAACTGCTTTGTTCCATAAAATCAAGTGCAAATTCATTTGCTTCTTCCTTAGCATGAGTAGAAAGTCCCGTTTTTGTAAATGTATTCAAATGAGAAATAGCTTCTTGCCCCGAATGGACAGCAACAGTCGGCAATACTACACTAGCTAAAGCTTGAAAAACAGCCTCTTTGAAGCCCCTTTTTCCGCTAGGATTATAAGCAGTATTTTCATTTTTATACTTGTCATAAATATCTGCACCAAAATACATCAAAGCAGGCACCCACAATGCAGTTCCCAGTTTGGGCGATAATGGGCTCACAACAGCACCAAGCTCGTTAGAATAAGCTAGCCCCTTCAACGGCCACGTTCTCAACGGGTCTTTATAAGGTTTTGCAGCCTGCGTATTTTTGAAATTATTATCAATCTTATTGTCAAAACTTACACGGACTCCCGGTTGGCTATAAGCAGATAGTAAATCCA
Source organism: Candidatus Gastranaerophilales bacterium (assembly GCA_028693235.1). NCBI lineage: Bacteria > Bacillati > Candidatus Melainabacteria > Candidatus Gastranaerophilales > Candidatus Gastranaerophilales bacterium. Next base: position 470,657 of record JAQUVW010000002.1, on the reverse strand, counting down.
ATATTTCCTCCAATATTTTTTTTATTCCAAACTGTTAATTTAAAAAACCGTCAATCTTTTTTTTACTCTCTACTTACTCTTTTTTAAAGAATTTGTTACAAAAAGATTGCTTTTTTTCACGAAAACGATATAATTGTAGCATAAACACTTAATCACGAGATAGATATATTGAATAAATTGAAAAAAATTCTGAATATCTTGAACTTTTCTCTAACAAGAGATGTTTCGAGTAGTGTTAATTCCAAAGGGCATTCAAAAGGTCCTTGGGGGCATCAGGTAGCTCACGCAGACGGTGCCTGTGCTTACCTAAAAGAAATGGTTTATGAGCTTTTTTATTTCAATTCGTGCACAAAAAATCTTAAACCATGCTACCAAGAATGTATATGTATAACTGAACGTCATTAATGTAAATTGATGACGTTTTTTAGTGCAAAATAAAACGACAAAATGGAGAATAAAATGTTAAAAGTAGAGAGCTTAAACACAAGAAACAGATTTAAAATGGGAAATATTTTTTCTAATCCTGTGAGAAATATAAAACCCAATTTGCAATATCAATACAACCTTATGCAAGACACCGTTTCTTTTACAGGTAAAGAAAATACTGAAATATTCAGCTGCAAAGATAACAAAAAACTTGCTCAAGAAGTTTCAAATCAATCAGATATCCCTTTTAAAGACTCTGTAAGCAAAAAATTTAAAAACGGAGAAACTTACGTAAAATTGAACGATGATGTTGAAGATAAAAATGTCGTTGTCATAAACGCAGGTAACGACCCTGTTAATGATAACTTGATGGAATTCAGACAAATGCTTGATGCCGCAAAAAGAGGCGGAGCCGAAAAAATTACAGCCGTACTTCCTTATTTGCCATACTCAAGACAAGACAGGCTCTCTGCTGACGGCGAATCATTGGCAGGAAAAATGATTGCAAAAGATTTGGAAACAGCTGGAGCTGATAAAGTCATTACTTTTGATATTCACTCAATACAAACTCAAGGCTTTTACGATGTACCTATGAAAAATGTTTCTGCAATGCCTTTATTTGCAGACTATTTCAAAGAAAAAACGAACGGAAAAACCGACAATTTCGTTGTGGTAAGCCCAGATGTCGGTGGGGTAAAAAGAGCTAAAAATTTGGCAAAAGAACTAGACGTTGACACTGCAATCATCCATAAAGAAAGGGCTGAACACAATAAAGCTGAAGCGGTTGCTCTAATAGGCGAAGTGAAAGATAAAAACTGCATTTTGATTGACGATATGATTGACACGGCAGGAACCATCACTGAAGCCGTTAAAATGCTTAAAGGCAAAGGTGCTAAAGACGTCTATATTTGTGCAACACACGGGATTTTCAGTGGCAACGCATTCGAAAACATAAAAAATTGTCCTGTTAAAGAAGTTGTAGTGACAGACACGCTTCCACTACCGGAAAATGCACCTGAAAAAATCAAGCAAATCAGTGTAGCACCACTTCTCGCAGAAGAAATCAACAAATAAATTTACATAATAGAATGGTCTTTCATTCAGCCAAGTTCCTTCACACACTTGGCTTTTTTTTGCAAAAAAAAAGAAGCCCTCGCGAAGCTTCTCCTTTTACAAATCCCATCTCTCTCAATATTATTAGTATTCAATACCTTGTCTTGCCATAACACCTGTATCAAAATAGTGTTTAATCGGCTTCATTTCAGTAACCAAGTGAGCCAATGCAACGAGCTCAGGATGAGCACGACGCCCTGTCAACACGATTTCCAAACTTTCAGGCTTATTTAGCAATGCTTCTTTTACTTCTGCAACTTTTATCATCCCCATATCAACGCAAATATTTAATTCGTCTAAAATAATAAGTTGATATTCGCCGCTTTGGATAGATTTTTTAGCCAAATCCCAACCTTTTTTAGCTTCTTTAAAATCTTCAAGATTAACATTGTGGCTGTAGACAACTCTATCCATTCCGAACTGAACTACATCTAAATTAGGTAAAAACTTTTTAGAAGCAAGTTCGCCGTAGCAAGTACCTTGGTCGCCTTTTGTAAATTGAATTACAAGAACCTTCCAGCCATGACCCAATGCACGTAGAGCAAGCCCTAAAGAAGCTGTAGTCTTTCCTTTACCGTCACCTGTATAAATTTGAATATAGCCGTGTTCTAGCAATTTTAAATTCCTCCAAAGAAACGTTTTTCTAATCTCTATATAAATTATAGATTATCTCATAACGGTTTTTATCGTATTTTTAATTGAGATTTATCCGAGCTCTGAGAGAAACAATTTTGTAGCCAATTAGCTTCTCTATAATGCAACCCCTGCACCAGAACTGAACTGTTATTCTATATTAAACCAAACCCGAGGCATCGGGCAATTTTTATACAATCCATGCTTTTTATTTTACAATTTTATAATCGTAGTAGCTCGCTTCAATTAGTCACAATGGGCTTTTTTTGATTTTAATAAAATATTTACAAAAACTTTTGTTATTTATCTTAAAGAACTATTGAAATCCAATCACAGCAACTTTTACGGCTTACTTTATAAAAACATTTTAATTCAATTTTCTTCATGATGAATACAAACATGTTTTATTGCAAGACATGCAAGCAAAAAGTATAAGAAACATAAAGCAATCAAAATAACGAAATCCCATTTTACTTGGGCAAACGACGCTCCGAATTGATTTATCCTGACAATTGCATCAATACCTCTTGTTGCAGGGACGAAATCAGCTACAAAATTGAGCCACGTAGGAATTGCCTCCTTAGGCCAAACAAATCCCGGGACAAATACCATCGGCAACGACAGTACAACAACAAACATTAACCCATCTTCTCGCTCATTAAAAAATATAGTAAGAGCTTGAGCTAAGAAACTTACAGCAAACAAAAACGGGAAAACGCATAATGCCAATAAGGGAATATTTTCAGGTGCCCTGAAAGAAAATAGCAACGGTATTACGATAAAGAAAAATATACTGTGCGATAAATACAAAGTTACGTAGGCAAGCGAATTGCCCAAAACAATTTGCCACGGTTCAGATGCAACTTTACAGAACGCCCCTTTCCTTTCACGCTTAGTTCCACCTAAAACGCCGACCCCGACGAGCAGCGTCTGCTGCATTATCAACACCAATACAACAGGGAAAATATATGTTTCATAGCCACCTGAGGGGTTAAACAAAGGCATATCAACACTAATAAAGGGTCTAACTACCCCCAATGCTTGTTTTTTTGTAACACCTGCCATTCGGAGCTTATTAACTTCAATGCCTGATGAAAGCGTCATAGCGGTCGACATAACGCCTCCAGCTACCTGTTTATACATGACTAAATACCCTGAATCTGCATATAGAGATAATTGCGTTTTTTTACCCTCTAAAAGATGTTTCTCAAAGTCTTTCGGTATGACAATAAACCCAAGTGTTTTACCCTTATAGAACTCAACTTGTGCCTCATTTTTATTAACAGGCTGCGAAACGATATCCACAGAATCTGTACTGTTGATATCTTTTATCAATTTTCTTGATAAAACGCTGTTGTCATTATCAACGGCAGAAATAGGTATATTTTTTGCAACCTCATGACTATATGGAATAGAATAAAACATTGAATACATAAACAATGCAATTATCATAATAAGAACAGTAGCAGGGTCTGTCAGAACAGCTATAAGCTCTGTTTTCCATATTTTTAATATTGTTAAGAAATCTTTTTTCATCAATTTTTATACCATTGAGTTTTATCTAATGCTAACCTTTTTAACCGAGGGAAGAAACATAACGCCAACAATATAATCACAATCAAACCATATAAAGAAGGCATATCATATTTCCATGGAATCCCTCTTAATGTTTGGTCGAGCATTATTTTCATATAGTGAGATATTGGCAACAATGAACTGTAAAACTTTGCAAAAGCAGGCATTCCAATTTGAGGATAAGTAACTCCTGCGAAAGTGAAACCTAATGCTGTGTAAAAAGCTCCACTGCTCAAAGCAAAACGCAAGCTACCCGTATAAGCTACAAAAGCAGCCCCCATAAGCTGATAAGCCAATATAAATAATACCGTAGTTAATATTACAAAAGGGATATTCCCCCTTAAAGGCATTCCGGATATACCAAAATAAACAATATCAACAAATAAAGTCAAAAATAAAAAACTCAAAAAATAAGGGAATATTTTGCCTAAAACACCGATAAGTATAGAATTATCTGCACATTCAAGCCATTCTATAGCACTACCGTTTTTAAACTCTGTCCCTACAGCCCACACGCACACACAACACGCTAATATTTGTAAAATGTGAGCAAAAGAAACAATCCCTAAAAAATACGAATAATTCAAATATGGATTTGCATTAACATGCTCGTCAATTTCAACAACATTCAGCTGGGACATGGCAACGCCTTTTGGCACGCCCAATTTTTGTTTCACTGCAAGATTTATCCCGCCCATAAGGGTTCTTGTCACAACTACAATTTCCTTGCTTACAATTCCACCAACGAGCAAAAGTTGGTTGTTGTAATAATAAACGAGTTGAGGAGCTTTATTCTTATATATATCCCTTTGAAAATCACGTGGAATATATATAAACGCATAGGCTTTTCCGCTAACAATAAGGTCACGCCCCTCTTGCATATCGGTTGTTTGATATGCAACATTCAAAGTTGGTGACGCCTCCAACATCCTTACATAAGTCCTTGAAAGACTTGAGTTATCGGCGTTATATACAGCAATAGGAAGATTTCTCGGCATGCCTGACTTAAATATAGCAAAAATCAAAAAGCATAATATAATCGGCAAAATAAACATAGGAAAAATTAATTTCTTCTGATTTTTTATTCGCCTTAATTCTCTTAAAAATACTGCTATAAAAGCATCCATCATTTAATTTTGTCCCAATTTACGATTGCACTCATGCCTGCTCTCAAGGCATCAATTTTATTAAGAGGTTTAGCCCTTACTTCAAATGTTTTAAGGTCGAAATCGCCTTTAGCTTTTGTAGCTTTCCAAGTCGCAAAATTGCCGAGGACAGAGATATAATTTACTTTCAAAGGTATTTCTTTGTTGCCTAAAGCAGGGATTTTTGCATTAATGATTGTACCTATTTTTATTTTTGACAACAAATCTTCTCTGATATTAAAGGTAACCCAAACATCATCAAGGTTTACAATGGTAATTATCGGATAACCTGTACCGACAAGCTCGCCTTTTTCTGCGGAGATTTCAGTAATTTCACCGTTTATAGGAGCTTTAAGTGTATTTTCTTTTAAATAAGAAGCGACTTCACTAACGGCACCTTGAGCTCTACGGACATTGGCACCGGCTGCCATTTTGTCTTCGCTTCTGGAACCTGTTTCTAACATCTGATAATTTGAGCGGGCTGTAGCAACCGCATTCAACGCATTGTTATAGGCAGCTTGAGCTTCATCTAATTTTTGAGTTGCAACAACACCATCTTTGTGTAGATTTTGGAGCCTTTTATATGTCTTTGACGCCAATGACAAACCGGCTTCAGCTTGCTGCATAGTGCTCTTAGCCATAGCTATTTGCTCAGCTCTGGCTCCGGTATTAACCTTTTGATTTTCAGCCATTGCCAAATCTAACGTAGCAGAACTTTGCATAGCTTTAGCTTGAATATCAGGGGTATCAAGTTTTACCAACAACTGCCCTTTTTTTACAACATCACCTTTTTCAACAGGAATATCCAAAATTCTACCTGCTATTTTGGAAGAAACATCAATTGTTTGAGTTTCGACTTCGCCTTGTATAATTTCAGGCTCCGGACGGGTTACAATAAATAATAAAATGCCCAAAACAGCTATGAAAACAGCTATTGTTATAAATAATCTTTTCTTATTCAATTTATGTATCTCCTTACAGTTGTTCTGTTTTTGATTCTTTTATATGTTCAAAAATTTTATCATATTCACCGTTGGTTTTTAAAAGTTGAGCCAAAGTAACATCGTAGTTATACAAAGCATTGAGGCGTTCAATTTTAACACCGGATAAAGCAGTTTGAGCATCTGTGACGTTCAAAGATGTAGAGTAACCTTCTTGAAAACTTTTTGTTGTAACCCTAAGCGATTCTTGGGCACTTTCCATAGATTTTGAAGTACTGTCATATTGTTCTTTGTATTTTAAAAGTTCTTGATATTGTTTATTCACAAGGGTTTCAATATTATATTGAGCATCTTTTTGCTCATATTTAACTTCTTTTCTGAATGAATCTGCAGCCTTAACCTCATTCAATCTTGTTAATCCGTCAAAGGCAACGAAATTAACGCTCGCCCCCATTGCCCAACGAGGAACTCCTGCTGATAAATCTTTTGAGCCAAAAATATCATAAGCAAACAAACTCACAATGGGACTGTAATTGCTTACTTGTGAACGATAATTTGCCTGTGCTAATTTTTTCTTTGCCTCAACTTGTTTCAATTGTGGATTTTTTTCTAAAGCATTTTTAGTATATTCATTAACATTCAAAAAATCTTTTTGATACATAAACAAAGCTGAAGTAGGGCTAACGGTAACATTTTCAAGGTCTACGGAATCATCTTTTATTAAATTTTTCAAACTGTTTTCGATAATATTTGCATCTCTTTGAGCAGCCAGTAGTTCTCTTTGAGCTTTTTCGTAGGCGACTTCTGCATGTAACCTTTCTGTTTTCGGAATAATACCGTTTTTCTCAAGTTTTATAGCATCTGAAAGATGTTTTTTTGTAGTTTCTTCCACTTGTTTTCTGACATCAATTACGTCTTTTGCAAGTTTTAGTCCATAATATCTTTTTATAAGCTCACAGGTTAAGTCACCTTTGATTTCTCGAAGTTTTTCGTTAGAGCCTTCATAATAGGCTCTGGCAGCAGAATTCATAGCAAGGATTTTGCCACCTGTAAACACATTCCAAACAGCACCTGCTCCAACTTCCCACAATTTGTTATCTTGAAGCATAATCGACTTTGTAGGAGCTAAAGGGATACTTATATCATCGCTTAGACCTGCCACAGTAGTATTAACACCTATTTTCGGAAAGAAATGTCCTATTGCAGCATTTTTCTTATGCCGTTTTTCTTCGGTTGCCTCAAATGCAGCTTTAATTGCATTATTGTTGACAATCATCAGGTCATATGCCTGTTCAATACTCAAATCATATTTTTCAATTGATGTTTTTTGAAGCGTATTAGAATAGGCAGGAAGAACGAAACAGAACAATAAAAACGCTATGCACAATTTTTTCATTGGCACGCTCCTATCGCATTATCAAATAAATTCAAAACTTTTGGTGTAAGCGAATTCAAATCAACATCTTCGCCACTGAAACGCTCAATAAAACTGCTTATCATACCGTCTAAGGTTAAAGCCAAAAGATAATAATCATTGGTAATAACATTTTTCTTGTTATGCACATAATCTTCAATTATTTGTGCAACTAAGGTATAGACACCTTTCATTGGATTCAGAGCACCTTTTTGAGTGTTTTGCATAAAAAACGGATTGTTTTTTAAATAATCACGTATAATCGCCTTGTTTTTTTCATAATAAGAAAACTTGTAAGATACAAAAATCTTTAATTTTTCAAAGGGTTGTTCAACATTCTGAAGCAAACTTTTTATCTCTAAAAAAGCATTATCCACAACACTATAGATATAACTTGCGAAAATGCCTTCCTTTGAGCCGAAAATAGAATATATGGTTCCGACACCCACATTCAATTCTTTAGCGATTTTATCAATTTGCGTTTTTTCATAGCCCAAAGTTTTAAAGTGTTTTGCAGCTACCTCAAGAATTAATTTTCTCTTAAATTCCATTACTTCATTTTTCATGATTTAGAATCCTTTTCTTTTTATAGAATAATATTCTAAATCAGAATAAAATTCAAGAAATATTTTTTTATTCTAAAAGAGCCTCTCAAAAGAGGCTCAAATTATATTAATATTAGAATTATTGACTGCAAAAATCTAATAAACCTTGAGCAATTTTATCCAGAGGCAAAACTTTTTCAGCCGCTCCTAACATAATCGCTTCTCTCGGCATACCAAAAACAATACAACTATGTTCATCTTGAGCAATTGTATTAGCACCTGCTTTTTTCATATTCAAAAGTCCTGCGGCACCATCTTTTCCCATGCCGGTGAGCAATGCACCGACAGAATTTTGACCTGCATATTTTGCAACAGAGTTAAAAAGGACCTCAACAGCAGGGCGTTGATGGAAAAGCATTGGGCCATCGAGAAGTGCAACATTATAACTTGTCCCGCTTCTTCTAATTTCCATATGGTGATTACCTGGAGCAATCAAAGCCTTACCTATAGAGAGGAATTCACCGTCTGTCGCTTCTTTGACTTCTATTTTGCAAATATTATTCAACCTGTTAGCAAAAGCTTTGGTGAAATTTTGAGGCATATGCTGAACTACAACGATAGGAGGACAATTTTCAGGTAAAGAAGATAATACCTGAGAAAGAGCTTCCGTACCACCTGTAGAAGCACCTAGAGCTATTATTTTATTTGTAGTTGCAACTCTCATGGCAGCAGAAGGTGAAGAAAGCGAATGTTTTGCCGCACCGGTAATACTATTTGTTTTAAAAGTATGAACATTAGCAGCAGCCTTGACTTTTTCAATTAATTGTCCGCTCATATCTCCGACAGAATATGCCGTCCCCGGCTTTGCTAAAACCTCAACAGCACCAAGTTCTATTGCCTTTAATGCGACATCACCGCCATTTTTAGCCAAAGAACTCACAACAACCACCGGCATCGGATAGTGCCTCATTAATTTTTCTAAGAACGTAAGCCCATCCATACGAGGCATTTCAATATCTAAAGTAATAACATCAGGTTTCAAATAAACAATTTTATCCCGACCGATTATCGGATCAGGAGCAGTTCCCACGACCTCTATGTCAGGGTCTTTCTCAAGTTCTTGAGTAAAAACTTTTCTGATCATGGCAGAATCATCTATTATTAAAACTTTAATTGACATTATTTATAGTCTCTTTTTTAATGTGGGCGTGATTTTTTATATATCGTAGGCTCGTAATAAAAGAATTTATGATGAATTTGAATAAGACTTTCAGAGTGCCCTATAAATAGCAACCCATTCGCTGATAAGGCATCATAAAATTGTTGAACCAACTTTTCTTGCACTTCTCTATCGAAATAAATCATGACATTCCTACAAAATATTATATCAAAAGGATTTTTAAATGGGAACTTATCGACCAAATTAAAGAGCCTAAAAGTTACTAATTTTTTTATTTCTTCAGAAAGACTCCACATATCTCCGTTTTTGTAAAAATATTTTGAAACCAAATAAGGAGGAATATTATCCTCAGGAGCAAATACATACTCACCACTTATTGCTTTATGTAAACTTTGAGGACTTATATCAGTAGCAAGTATTTTTGGCCTTATATCCATAGGCAAAATCTCTTTTAACAAAATGGCTAAAGTATAAGCCTCTTCGCCTGTAGAACACGCCGAAGACCATACCCTAAGCTCTTTTGTACGTTTTACCGTTTCACTCTCATTTAAGATTTGTCCTATGTTTTTTTTAATGTGTTCAAAGTGATTATTTTCTCTGAAAAAATTTGTTTTGTGAACGGTTATAGTATCAGTAAAGACTCCTTGCAACTCTTTTTGTTTTTCTGTAATCGGAGGAGCTGCAATATAGTGATAGTATTCACCAATATTTTCAACACCGCTTTCTCTGAATAACTTTACTAATTTTTGAGCAAAAAGACCTTTTTTACTTTCTTCAATGTAAATACCCATCTTTTTATAGACATATCCAGAAAATAAGTCTATATATTTTTGCTAAAGAGAAATAGAAGATTGAGTATGGTTGAACATTTTAAACCTTTACAATTATATCGAGTATTACAAAATTTGAGAATAAATGATTAAAAATCATCAAGAGGGATAATGTCTTCAGGATTCACCTTTGCTCTACCGGTGAGTTTTGGCTTTTTCTCTTCAATTTCTGCAATAGGAGGATTTTTGTCTTCTATTTCTTTTACCATATTTTTTTCAAAAGATTTATCTTTTTTAAAATCAGGTTTTTTTATGTTTTTAGATTGAGAGTACCTGTTTGTTTTTTCCGTTTTATTATCCTTGAATGAGGATGGATTATAATACTGTGTATTCTTAACATTTTTTGCAACACCTGTAATAGCAGATAGAGTTTCAACTATTATTTTTATTTTGTCAGAATAGCTTTCTAAATTTTTAGCCGACATACTGCTTTCTTGAGCGGTAGAAGCGGTATTTTGAATAACGACTTCCATTTGAGAAATAGCTTTATTGATTTGATTAATACCGATTTCTTGTTCTTGACTTGCAGCCGAAATTTCTTCTAGCAATTCACTGACTTTGTGTGTATCAATTCTGATGCCTTCAAGTGCATTTCTAACTACATCAGACATACTCAAACTTTTTTCAGACAATTTTATATTGCTTTCAATAATAACAGCAGTATCTTTAGCAGCTTGAGCACTTCTTTGTGCCAAATTTCTGACTTCTTCAGCAACAACAGCAAACCCTTTGCCGGCATCACCGGCTCTTGCCGCTTCAACTGCCGCATTTAAAGACAAAATATTAGTTTGAAAAGCGATTTCATCAATAACTTTAATAATTTTAGCGACTTCAGCACTTGATTTTTTCAGCTCTTCCATCGCATCTAAAAGATTTTTCATCTGAATATTGCCATCATCAGCAGCACTTGTAGTCTGTTTTGCCAAAGAATCAGCTTCTTTTGTATTTTGAGCAGTTTGGTGAATCATTGAAGCAGACTCTTCAAGAGTAGCAGATGTTTCTTGAATAGAAGCTGCTTGTTCCGCAGTTCCTTCTGCCAATGAATTTCCGGATTGAGTGAGCTCATTTGCCGTTAAAGCAACATTCGAAGCTGTGTGGCTTAAATCATCAATGAAAGATGCAACGCTTGATGATAAAGATTTAGCCGTAAGCTTAGCTAATATAATTGCTATCAAAACAGATATAACAATTAATATGACAGAAATCAAAGAAAATGATGATTTGCCTGCAATATAAGCGGAAGCACCGCTTAATAGCAGAGTTGCAACTATTAGCATAATTAGTCTTGAATCAAGATTTATTGTATTTTTATTCATGCACGGCTACCTCTTGTTTTTCGAATATATTAATAATTTCATTATTTATGAATATTTGGTCAAGGTCAATTATTATAACAACTCTGTCTTTCAACTTACCGATTCCTAAAATGAAGTTCGAATCCATGCCTGTACTATATTGAGGAGAAGGTTCAATTTCGTCAGCAGATATATTAACGACTTCAGAAACGGTATCGACGACGACGCCTAATAGCCGTTGGACATTATTTATAACGGTTTCGACAACAATAATACAAGTTCTTTCGTTATAAGATTTTTCTTCCATATTAAATTTTATTCTCAAATCCATAACAGGGATTATTTTGCCTCTAAGGTTAACCACACCTTTAACAAAAGAAGGTGTTTTAGGGACAGGAGTAATAGGCATCATGCCGATAATTTCTTTTACTTTTAATATAGAAATACCGTATCCTTCATTGCCTAATGAAAAAGTAAGTAATTTTTCTTCAGTTACAGTCATTTATTCGTTACCTCCTTTTTTAAATAAATAATCCACATCTAAAATCAAAGAGACTCTGCCATTACCGAGAATGGACATGCCCGCAATATATCTCAAATCAGAGAATTCTTCACCGACAGGTTTTACAACAACCTCCTGACGATTTATAACATTTGTAATTGGTAATGCTCTAAGTTCTTGGTCGAGTTCCAAGAGAATGACTAAAGCATTATCCGAATCATTATTTTCATCGGGGAACAATAAGGTTTCAGGAACAATCGGAACAATATCTTCCCTAACTTTAAGCATAGTTCTGTTTTGTTGAGTATAAATCCAATCAGCTTTTTCAGGTTGAATTATTTCTTTCACGTTAACGGTAGGAATAATGAAATATTGATTATTCATTTCGATAATGGTACCGTTCATAATTGCATGATTAACAGGAACCTCAAGAGTAAAAGTGGAGCCTTTGTCTTTTTCACTTTTTATATCAATTTTGCCACCGATTTTAAGAATTTGATTTTTGACAACATCCATACCTACGCCACGACCTGAAATATTGTCAACTTTTTTAGCGGTAGAAAAGCCTGGTAGTAAAATAAATTCTTGAATTTCTTCATCAGTATAGGTCTGACTGGTATTCACAAGTCCTTTTTCTAAAGCTTTCAAATATACAGCTTCCAAATCAATACCTCTACCATCATCTTTGACTTCAATAAATATTTTACCTCTTTTATTAAATGCATTTAATTCAACTTTTGCTTTTCGAGGTTTACCTTTTTGCAATCTAACATCAGGATTAGCCTCAATGCCATGAGAAATAGCATTTTTAATCAAGTGAACCAAAGGGTCTAATAATTTTTCAGTAACGACCCTGTCTATTTCAGTATTATCGCCTGAGGTTATGAATTCAACATCTTTGTCTAAATCCTTAATTGTATCTCTGGCGATACGGGTCAATTTATGGAAAGTGGATTTAAAAGAGACCATTCTTAAAGACATAGAGAGATATTGGAGCTCTCTTGTAATCCCCAAAAAGCTTGACATGTTAGAAATAAGTTGATTATCGTTTGCATAATTTTTAGAAATATGTTCATCGAGAAGAGCCTGATTGATAATAAGTTCTCCAATTATATTAACCAAATTATCAATTTTAGCATTGGCGACCTTCATAAATTCTTCATTAGATATAATAGCTGATTTTTTAGGAGCAGCTTCAAGTTTTGCTTCTATTTCTTTTTGTTGGGACGTCAATTTAGGCTCAAGTGTTTCAGATTTAAATTTAGGGACTTGAGATTTATAATCAACAGCAGCCTGATTATTTTCAGAAACATTTTCATCTTCATCAGGAAGTTTTATATCGGATAAATCGAGTTGTGCAAGTTTAGCTAAAGATTTTTCCTCATAGACGACAGTCTCTGAATCTTCGCTTTTTAGCTCCTCAATAGCAGGAGGTAAATGTTCTTCAACATTTTGCGGAATTTCAAAGCTAACATCATTTTCTTGATTTTGTTGAACAGTATTTTGAACAAACTCAGATGTAGCATCCCCTTCAAGACATTGCATTTCTTGAATCTGCATATTTTCTTCGGGCTGCTGTTCAGATATTTGAACATCTTCTGTATTATTTTCGCTAACAGGAGCAGGATTTTCATAATTTTGACATTCGAAAACTGCTTCTTCAACAGTAGGTATATCTTTTGAAGCGGATAAATTTTCTAAAACATCTTTATGAGCATATATAGAGGCGACATAAGCGTCGTCTTTATAAGAATCGACATCTTCACACAAATGTCTTATTATATCAGCCGACTTCAAGATAGCATCAACAATTTCTTTGGTAACATTTTTTTCTTGTTTACGACATAAATCCATGAGAGTTTCGGTACTATGTGATATTTCCTGAATAAGTTCATGCTCAACAAATCCAGCCAAACCTTTGATGGTATGAAAAGCTCTAAACATGGTATGAATAATATCCATATCATGAGGATTTTGCTCTAAAGTAAGAACATTTGACTCAATTTCTTCTATATGTTCAAAGGCTTCTTGTACGAAATCGCCCCAGAATTCATTGTCAATATTCAATTCCATTTACACACCTATTTTTTTGCCATGCTATATGCGAGACCGAATTTTTCCCCATTGATTTTGAAGAATATTTTTCTTGAAGGGACTTTGCTGATCATATATAAATCCTGTCCTGATATATATGCAGGATTGGATGTAAGAATAGTATAATCTTTTTTGGGATTATTTTCCTCATTCATATTTGTGATTTTTGCAAGATTGGCGAATCTTTTAACAGCTTCATTAAAAAAGTCAGCCAAAGCAGCTTTGACAAATATGTCTATTGTAGATATTTTATCTACGCCCATAATATTTTTAGCGATATCTTCAGCAACTTTTTGAGAAAAACAAAACATTATATTTCCTTCATAATCCCCCGTGATACCGATTAAAATATTATATTTTTCGGTTGAATTAAGAGAACTTTCAGGCATATCACACATAAATTTATAATCCATATCTATAAACTCAAACAAACGTTCAAGCACAGTAGAAAAGGTATCAACAACATTAAAAGTCATCGCAAATACTTTCACTTTGCCCCACATCTATTGTAAATTCGCCATAAGAGCTTTTATAAAAAGCTTTTTGACTTGATACATTAGGAGTAACTATATCTAAGTCTTTAGCAGAGAAAATAGAAGGTGGTGTAATCCAAATTTCTCTTTTACCGTATTTATTATTCATATAAGTAGCAGTTCTGCCGCAGAATATATTAGCAAATTCAGCGAGATAAACATATAAATCCTCATCGTTTTCGAGGTCTTCACCAAAATTCATGGCTTTTGCAAGGTTTTTGCCGTTATCAATAGACGTATTCAAAAGAATTCTGCCATTTGTTTCTCCGGCAACACCAATTAAAATGGATAGCATATTAGTTTGGTTTTCCTCGACTGCCTGAACCTGATTAAATTTTTCTTCCGTAACTTCAAAAGTTACATCTTCAAATGATTTTTTAGCAAAATCAAATAAAACATCAATCATATTTTCCAAGATATAAACTCCTTTTAATTATACAACTTCAGCTAATTTAGCTATAAGGGTATCAGGTTTAAACGGTTTCATTAAGAAGTGTTTAATACCCAATTCTTTTGCTTCATTGAGCAAAGTTTCGTCGCCCATTGCAGAAAGCATTACTATTTTGACATTAGGATTAAGTTCAAAAAGTTTTCTAGCCGTTTCAAGACCGTCCATAACGGGCATCGTAACGTCCAAAGTAATTATATCAGGATGTTTTTCAATATACAAATCAATCCCCAATTGACCGTTTAAAGCATTACCGACGACCTCATATTGTTCATCACCTTGCAATGCTCTGACCACCGTTTTATATACAAATGGAGAATCATCTATTACCAAAATTGTTTTGCTCATACGTCACTCTCTTTCGATATATTGTCTTTATTTATTAATTTTTCTGCATATTGTAATATATTGTAAGCCTCGTCGTCATTTGGGTCAAGGTCTATAGCAATTAGAATATTTGATTTTGCCCCATCTTTATTTAAAGATATCAAATCTGTAATAGCAGCAAGCTTGTAGACATTTGCATTTTCAGGATTTGACTCTAACGCTTTATCCAAAATTAGTAAAGTTTTTTGAAGTTGACCAGTTTTAGCAGAAGAATAAGCAGCAGTAATCAAATAATCTTTAGGGAGTCCTTCTTCACCGATTAATTGCAAATATAGCTTGGTAACGTGTTCTTGCACTTTGAGGTTATTTGAAATATTCAACAAATCGCAGCATCTGGCAATATAATATAAGATAAGTGGCTTTCCGGGTCCTATTTCATTTGCTTTTTGAAAATAGCTTAACGCAATTTCATATTTTTTAGCCTTAAAATTCATTATACCCAAATTATAATAAGTATCCACATCATTAGGATTTATAGAAATTGCTTTTTTATAAAGCTTAGTAGCCTCATCAATGTCATCAGTCATTTGAAAAGACAATGCTAAATTATAAATTGCAGCGAAAAAATCAGCATTAATTTCTGTTATTTTATCAAAGCAGAGAGCAGCTTTTTCAAATTCTTTGTTATGGAAAAACGCCAAACCGAGTTTGTGTAGACCCTCTTGCGATTTTGGGTACTTATGTAAAAATCTTTTAAACTTACGGATAGCCCCTTTATAATCTTTAGCTTCAAGAAGTAACAGACCTTTTTTATAACAAGTTTCTACTCTTGAAAAATAGAAATACAAAAAAGCGAGCACTAGAAAAATAAAGATGAAGAATCCATAAATAAATAATTCATAGGATTCAATAATATATTTCAAAACACTCATATATTTATCTGAATCTTTCTTCAGGAGGAATTATTTTTTTTATTTTAACCCCGAAAGTATCGCCCACCACAACGATTTCGGCAGTGCCGACTTCGACACCTTCTGAATATAATTTAATAGGTTCGTCAGCATCATTATCAAGCTCAATCAAGGAACCTTGAGTAAGCTCCATTGCGTATTTAATGGGAATTTGAGTTCTACCGAGTTCAGCAACCAATGGGATTTCAATATCGCCAAGTAAATTTATATTCATATGGGATATATCAGGTCTTAGATGTTGAATATCCTCTTTAAGCAGACCTAATCTTGACATTGTTGCAATAAGTTGTTCATACTCCAAAAACAAATGTATAGGAAATTCAAGCGAATCATTAATTTTAAGATTAAGATGAATGACGAAATCAGGCGTTAAATCTTTGAACCAATCATCATGTTTTTTATCGGCACATTGGCGGAACTCTAATTCTTTCAAAGGGGACATAGGAGCTTCACAAATTTTATTATAACGCACAGCGACAGCTTCCAAGATATTATCTAAAAATTTTAAACAAGAATTAACCTGAAGCTCAGTCAAAGCACCTTTTTTTTCGGCATCGCCATTCCCCCCCATAAAGACATCAGCTATTTTAACAGCCAAATTTTCAGGGAACAAAACAGCAAAAGAGCATATTGTTTTAGCTTTTTTATACTGTCTTGAATATATAGCGAAAGCCGAATAATCGCTTAAATCTGAAGGCAACAATTCATTACCTTCAGCGGTCAAGTTAAATTTTTGAAAAGGGTCTTTTCCGAGAGCTTTGTGCAAAGCCGAAACAATATTCGGAAAGAAATGAGATATAAATTTATTAATGCTGTCGATTTGAGAGTTAGTCATTTA
The DNA here is from genome assembly GCA_028693235.1 of Candidatus Gastranaerophilales bacterium. Lineage (NCBI taxonomy): Bacteria > Bacillati > Candidatus Melainabacteria > Candidatus Gastranaerophilales > Candidatus Gastranaerophilales bacterium. The sequence goes on along the minus strand of JAQUVW010000002.1, from coordinate 453,847 downwards.
TGTCTTTCATTTTATTCAAAAATTTATGTAATATGTAAATATTAAATTTTTTGCCACCGATTCGAATCATCTTTTGTATGGTTTTTTCTTTAGAATTTGATTTTCTAAAATAATTAAAATAATAGTCAGCAATAGCCACAATGTGATAATATGGTATATTTTCAAGCTTATTATTAGCAATACTGAAGTCGTTACAATTATAATCTTTATTATACAATCTTGCAACTTCGGCGACCTTATCGGGAAGTTTCAACTCTTGCAACAGGTATTTATAGCCATATTCACCTTTTAAATGCATAAAATCATCATTATCTTTGTCAGATATTTTGATTTTTTTAACACCGATATTATAATTATATGCTGCTTGCTCAAGCTCTTTAAGTTTAAGTCGAGAAAAATGAAGCAATTCTCCCATATAAATAGAATATTTCGCAACAGCCTTAGCTTCCTCCTCATCAAAAGACATATAGACCGATGGAACAGAATTTTTTTCAGTCAAAAAGGCTTTGTCCTTGTCAGACAAAGATTGTTTAACATAAATATCGGTGAAGTATAGTCTTAACAGATTCTCGGGTGTAACACGCTCATTAGCTGCGTGTATCAAATCCCCGTTTTCTGAAAAAATTTCAACTTCAAAAATATCTCTTTCGAGTAAGTCTAAAGCATTAATTTTTATCATGTATTTATTTTATGCCCAATAGTCATGCACATTAACATTATGTGCATTAATGATAAAACATGTCAAGTTTTGTAAACTATATTGTAAAATAATCCAAATTAAGTAAAATATAAGTTGAGTAAATTATCAAGAATAAGGTGAGTAAAGTGGTTTTAGCAAAAGTAGTAGATGTACTGGCAGACAAATGCCAAAATTGTCACGCTTGCATAACAGTGTGCCCATCAAAATTTTGTAATGATGGCAGTGGTGACCACGTAAAAATCAATCACGATTTGTGTATTGGTTGCGGTCAATGTATTGAAGCTTGCACATGGGGAGCAAGGGTAGTAGTTGATGATTTGCAATCATTTTTAGAAGACATAAAAAACGGAACCAAGCTGATTGCAGTAGTAGCACCATCTGTTGCTGCTTCATTTCCCGAAACTTATCTAAACTTAAACGGTTGGCTTAAACAATTGGGGCTTAGTGCAATTTTTGACGTAAGCTTCGGTGCAGAACTAACAGTTAAAAGCTACATTGAATATCTAAAGACCACAGGAGCAAAAACCATTATATCACAACCGTGCCCCGCAATAGTGAATTATATTGAGTTATATCGACCTGAGCTTCTGCAATATTTGGCACCTGCAGATAGTCCGATGTTGCATATGATAAAAATGATTAAAGAATTTTATCCGCAATATAAAGACCATAAAGTTGCGGTTATCTCGCCTTGTATAGCTAAAAAAAGAGAATTTGAAGCCACTGGATTTGGCGATTACAATATAACAATGACAAAACTCAAAGACTATTTAAACGATACCAATACAAATCTTATAAAATATCCGAGGGTTGAATATGATAACCCGCCGGCTGAAAGAGCAGCATTATTTTCGACACCCGGAGGCCTATTGGAAACAGCAGCAAGATGGGATAACGAATTACGTCCGAAAATAAGAAAAATAGAAGGTCCACACGCAATTTATCCTTATCTTGACCATTTAGAAAAGGACATCTTGAGAGAAGTTGCACCACTGATTGTCGATTGTTTGAATTGTGAAAAAGGTTGCAACGGCGGAACAGGAACTGATTGCAAAGGAATGTCTCAAGATTATCTTGAAGCTGCTATTTCAAGGAGAACAAAACTTCTTCAAAAACAATATTTGACCTGTGAAGAAAACGACCTGCTTAACAAAAACGTCATTGATTCTGGAGAAAAAGACAAACTTATTCAAGATAAAATAATAAAAGAAATAGATAAATACTGGAAACCATATTTATATGATAGAAAATATGAAGATCGTTCTAATCATTCTATAGTGACACACGTACCCAAAAGAAACTATGAAGAAATATACGAAGCAATGCTTAAAGAAAACGAATCCGACTTTAAAAATTGCTCAGCTTGCGGATATGGAAATTGCAAAGATATGGCTATTGCAATTTATAACGGACTTAATAAACCTGAAAATTGCCACCACTACCAATCAAAATTATTAAGGAAAAACCTTAACGCAAGAAAAGAAGCTGTAAATACTTTCCAAGAAATAATTGTAAAAGAATTCGACTCAGAACATTTACTGGCAAAATTCAAACCGATTATTAAATCAATTGAAGATATTTCATTCCAAACATCAATGCTCTCAATGAACGCTTCTATAGAAGCTGCTCACGCAGGAGAAGCAGGGGCAGGATTTGACATTGTTGCAAAACAAGTCAGAACTCTTGCAACAAAATCACATAATGAAACATCAAAAATATATGATTCATTGCAAGATTTACAAAAAGTTTTAGATGGTGCTGTTTCAGAATTCCAAAAGCAACTTGACGTCTTTTTAAGTGAAGATAAAGAGCAAATAGAAAGCGTTAAAGACACATCTAAGAATGAACCTTTAAAACTTGAGGGGGAAGAAACTAAACTTTTAGCTGATGTAAAAGACTAAGTAAAAAGAGAGCCGAAGCTCTCTTTTTTTAACTACACCGCAATATCTAACGCTGAAAGCAAAGTGTCACCTATAGAACTCAATGAATCAGTAAAATTATTCGTGTACGCAGAACCGGCGTTATTTTTGCCGAGCAGTTGTTGAAACAGATTTTTGCTGTCAGAATTTTCTTGGTCAGACTGAAAATCTTGTTGCTGCTGAGAAATGTACTTCATAATTTCATCAAGAGTAATTTTGCCGTCGCCATTCAAATCCATTTCAGAATTTGATGACTCCTCATCGTTACTTGAACCTGAAGCAGAACTGCTTTTCTCGGAACCTTTAGCCCCTTGGGCTTCTTGCACATCCTGAGCATCTTGAGCTCCGCCGGACTCACCTAACATCTCCAAAAACTTACTTATACTGTTGTCGTCAGCCTCATTTGATGCTTTTTTACTGCTAGTTGAATTTGAATCGTACATGTAAGCGGAAAGAGCGTTAGTATTGGAATACAAACTTGAAATCATTATTTAACCTCCTATTAACATAGCACGGGTGCTATATTTTCCATGACTAATATAAATCTTTCAAAGATTTTTTCATCATGTAAAAAGACGACATGGAGGGAATAAAACAATTATCTGTTATATTTAGAGAATGAGGATTCAGGGTGATTAGAATTTGAGAGAATAATTTCTTGATACTCATTTTTGTCAATATTAACGCCCATTTTTTTAATATCGAGGGTAAATTTTTTATTTTTTTTATTATTTTTTTTGTTATCCATAATATTTTCCAAAATTTAAAAGCTTCCCTTTTTCGGGAAGCTATAAAACCTTAAAAATGGTGCCGATGGTCGGAGTCGAACCGACACGAGGCGTAAACCTCACCAGATTTTGAGTCTAGCACGTCTACCAATTTCATCACATCGGCATGTGATTTTGTGAAATTTTCAAGGTATGGATATATATTACCAGAAGCGATTTAAAATATCCAGTATTTTTTATAATTTTTTTTAAAGAAATGTGAAAATATATTTCAATTTGGCTGAAAGATAGCAATAATCATGAATTAGTCAACTTATAATGAAAGTAAAAATAGGAATGATTAGTGGTAGCAATAAATAATATACAGCAAAATCCGATTCAGACTGTTTCTAAGATACCGTCACAGCAAGAGAATCGACCGAATAAGACAGCAAGTGCAGCAGCAGTTGAAAGCATATTGTCGTCGACTTCGATTAATGACTCAAAAACCTTGTTACAAGAAGGGAATACGCATCTTAGAGCAAACGAATTTGATAAAGCAATTGACTGTTATAAAAAATCAATAGAACTAAGACCTGATTATGTCGATACCTTTTATCAAATGGGAAAAGCCTATAGGGGAATGGAAGATTATACAAACGCAATCTCATCACTTGAAACCTATACAGCTGAAAAAAACAAAGATACAGATGCAATAATAATGCTTGGGGAATGTTATTCAGACTCAGGATATTTTAATAAAGCTAAAGCTGAATTTTCAAAAGCAATTACACTTGACCCGGCAAATGACCTTGCTAAAAGAAATTTAAAAGAAACAGACAATCTTATTTTAAGTTGTTTTGCACCTGAAAAAGCAATGAAACAGCGTCAAGAGCAAGCCTATAGCAATTTATCACAAGCCTTAAAAATGTGTGAAAAATATCTTTCTCCCTCATATTTCAAAGATATGGGTGACTTAACGGTATGTTTTGACAAGACAGCAAAACTTGGTGGCACATCAAATATAGCCCAATATGAAAACACAAAACAAAAAATCAGCGTAACAGATTCCTACGTCTACGCTGCACCTGAAATTGTAACGGCATATTTGGTTCACGAATTTGTGCACGCAAAAGATAATGACCCCTATACCTCTGTAAGAGAGGAACAAGATGCATATCAAGCAGCTACAGAATTTTGGGTAAAAAATTCAGACGGAATAAATGACCCCGAAATGGATTACGCAGCAAATTTATATAAAGAAAACCCGCAAAAACTAGCAAACAGAGTCGAAGAAATATACAAATTGAGAGACCCTAAAATTGCGATGACGTCACCAAACCACCCGAAAAAAGGCGGTAAAATAAACGCAAGTGCTTTAACTCAATTAAACAATCTGAATGCGGCAAATGCATATAATGTAATCTCCTAGTTTTATCTTTTCCGTTCGATATAGGTTAAGAATTTGACACTTTATGCCAAAAAAGCTAGAATTGACAGGGAAAAGAGGAATAAGGGTAAAAGGAATTGGTTTCAAATATTCTCACAGCAACTGTTATCGGGCTAGATGTTTATAAAATATCAGTCGAAGTTGATATGAACAACTCAATTCCATCTGTATCGATTGTCGGACTGCCTGATACGGCTATAACTGAAGCGAGAGAAAGAGTTCGCTCTGCGATAAAGAACTCCGGCTTTGATTTTCCAACAAAAAAAATCATCATCAATCTTGCACCTGCTGATATTAAAAAGGAAGGTAGCAACTATGACCTGCCAATAGCGATAGGCATTTTGGCACAGAGCGGAAATATTGATGCAAATAAATTTAAAGAAACAGCTTTCATCGGTGAGCTGTCTTTAGATGGCACAGTTCGTGCAGTCAAAGGTATTTTACCGATTGTTGCCGGCTTGAAAGAAATAGGAATAAAAGAGATTGTAGTTCCTAAAGAAAACGCAAAAGAAGCAGCTCTTATTCCCGAAATGACTATTTGGGCGGCTCCGCATTTAAGTGATGTTGTTAATCATTTTTCAAATGACGCATCGACTCAAAAATTGATGGAATGTGTCGAAATAAATGTCGATGAAATTTTACTGGACGAATTAAATTCGACAAATAAATTTGATTTTAAAGATGTTAAAGGTCAACAAAAAGCAAAAAAAGCTTTAGAAATCGCTGCTGCAGGCGGACATAATATATTAATGATGGGTCCTCCGGGGTCAGGAAAAACATTGTTATCAAAGTGTTTTTCCTCCATTTTGCCACCTTTGCAAATAGAAGAAGCGATTGAACTTACAAAAATATATAGTATTTCAGGGTTGATTGACTCAAATGAACCTCTTATTACAAAAAGGCCATTTAGAGTTGTGCACCATACAGCTTCGGCAATAGGAATAATTGGAGGAGGCTCAAATCCCAAACCGGGAGAAATCACTCTTGCACATCGAGGGGTGTTATTTTTGGATGAAATAGTTGAATTTCCGAGGAATGTACTTGAGGTTTTGCGTCAACCACTTGAAGACGGAGAGGTCGTAATTTCAAGAGCACAATCTAGAGTAAAGTTTCCGGCAGATTTCACCCTTTTGGCAGCAATGAATCCTTGCCCCTGCGGATATTTAGGCGACAGCGAAAAACAATGCACATGCAACGAATTTCAAATTAACAGATACCGCTCTAAATTATCAGGACCACTACTTGATAGAATTGATATACAGATTGAAGTTCCAAGACTTAAAGTCAATGACTTGTTAAATAAGAATTTCCAAAGTGAAAGCTCTGCCGAAATAAGGAAAAGAGTAATTTCAGCACGGCTTATGCAAGCTGAACGATATAAAGGGCTTGATATTTTTACAAATTCAGAATTAACGCCAAAATTAATAAAGAAATTTTGCCCGCTTGACTCCCAATGCGAAGAACTTTTAAAAAGTGCAATCATAAAGTTTAACATTTCAGGTCGTGCGTATGACAGACTGATAAAGCTGTCAAGGACTATAGCGGACCTTGACGTCTCTGAAGATATACAAGTTCAGCATATTGCCCAAGCAATTCAGTACCGCAACTTTATCGAACCGGAAAAAGCACAATTATTTTAAATAACTTGATTAATCCTTAATCGCCCTGATTAAAGCGACTTTTGATTTCACATCAATTTCTTTGCCTGTTAATGTTTTATCAACAGAGGCAATAAATTTATTAACTTTTGCTTCATCAAAATATAATAAGAATTTTTCTTTCATGCTTTTAGCCCCTGGGCTTGGAGGAGCGTCAAACCAAGTCGGGACAGTATTTGGCTTTACTAAATATCTTGAGGCAGATTCTTGAACATCAATAGTTGCATTTTTAAAGCCTGCATTTTCGAGATTAGCCCCCAAAGATTCTGCATTAAAGTTAGTCAACGAGTCGTTAGGGTCTGACATTAGCTCAGATTCAGCCCTTTTAAAATCCTCATAATCATTGACGTCATCAGGAGTAACGAGTTCATAATAGCGAGTATTTGAGTTGATAATAGGTTCAAAAGCAGAAAATATTCCACCGAATTTAATTATTCTATATATCTCGTTAATAGCAACTTGTTTATCTAAAATGTGAACCATTACAGAACGCATTAGAGCTTTGTCCACAGCTTCTTTAGGCAATTTTATATCTTCACAACCTGAAAGCAAAAATTCATACTGCGGAACTATATCTAAAGTAGCCAAGAACTTTTTGCATTCTTGTAAACAATCTTCAAACTTATCAGAAAAAATAATTTTTCCTTTTTCATTTAGTCGTTCAAGCACCCCAAAAGCGAGTAGTCCTGTGCCTGTACCGATATCTATTACAGTATCATTCGGCTTAATAGAGGCATTATTCAAGATAATATCACGAACAAGTTTCAACCAATTCATAGTTTGAGATAGTTGAGTTTCATCCATATAAGAAAATCGGGTTGATTTTAGCCATTGTGACCAATTCTTGCATATTTCTGACATAAAGACCTCTTTCTATTTTACAAATCGGAACCGCAATTTGGGCATTTTTCAGCTGAGCGTTTTACATTTTTACCGCAAACGGGGCAAACTTTATAGACTTCGCCCTTATTGGGGGCATAATTTGCTTCTTTTTCTTTCTTTTTTAATTCGATGTTAATGTTTAATTTTGCAATAAAATTTTTAATTAAATAAATAAATACTACTATCGCAATAAGAAACCACAATTTCAAAGCTATAAAAAGCAATAAACCTAATATTAAAAGAACGGGAAGACACCCTTGTATTTGAAACTTATACATAGTTATTTTGCCTTTGGTTTAGTAATAGAAGGGGGCTGGATATAAAGAGGTTTGACCTTTGCCCAATGAAAATCATCATCTGTATTTTGAAGTTTTTGGCGGGTAAAATAAGCAAGATTTTTGCCTAAATCATACTCACCTGATTGAAAATCTAAAGAAGAAATACCGTTTTCTTGCAAAAAGTTGTGAATAGAATTATCAGCAATTATTGCAAAATCGAGCTTTGCAAGGGATAGTGCTTCTTCTTTTTCAATCATTTTCGGAGCTTCTATTTCTTCCCCAATAGGAGAATACATTCCGAAATAGACTTTATTTTTTCTCGCATCCATAAGGATAAGAGAATTTTTGCAAGAAGTGTTAATTCTTGAAAGAATTTGTAAAGAAGAAATCCCGACAAGTTTTGCATTTAATTGTTGAGCAAAAACCCTTGAAATAGTATTGCAAACTCTTATACCGGTGAAGCTCCCGGGACCTATATTTGTCCCGATAGCACTAATATGTTGCATCAAGATATTATTTTCTTTAAGGATTTCAACGATGGCTGGCATAAGATAAGCACTGTGATATCGTTCATCTGTGCTGTCGATAATCCTTTCAGAAAGCATATTCGAATCTTCGAAAAGTGTTATATAAGTCTTATCCAGGCTTGTATCAAACGTTAAGAATTTCATTTTTTATTTCCTTAATAATAGCCTCGTTATCAGAGCCGAAAGCCGAAAACGCAAATTCACGTTCAGTTTCGCCTAGATAATTAATTTTTATTTCCAACCTATCGAAAGGAAGAGCCATATCAGAAAACTCAGCCCACTCGACAAGCGTCAAGATTTTACCTTGAGAATACTCCTCAAGCTCGTCTGTAATCGTTTTAACGCCTTCATTTTCAAGTCTGTATAAATCGAAATGATAAATGGGCAATCTACCTGTTTTATATTCGTTAAGGATAACAAAACTTGGGCTTGTAACTTTTTCGCTTACTCCAAGGTGTTTGCAAAGAAATTTAGAAAATGCGGTTTTCCCTGCACCGATATCGCCATACAGGCAAACAAAAGCTCCATTTTGCTCAACCAATTTAGCAAATTTTTCAGCGAGATTTTCTGTATCATCAAGATTTTTGCAAATTATAGAAAATACTTTGTCCATTAGAAGAAATCTCCCACACCGAAAGTAAATGCCCCATTCGGATTGCCATCGCCGACGCTTGTGAACGGAATACCATAATCTATACTCAACGGTCCTACGCCCGGAATAAACAATTTGATGCCCACCCCACCGGCAATACCACGTTCAGGTCTGTTATATATAGTATTTGTAACCGTACCTCCATATAATTGACCTGCGTCAACAAACATAGAGAATTTTACGTTATCAAGCATTGGCAGTTTTTTAATTCTATCCAAGAAGAAGAACGGTGTAGTGACTTCAGCAGACGCCATAACGAAGCCGTCACCCGTACCGATACCGCTCATTCTGTAACCTCTTACAGAATAAGGTCCGCCTAAACGGAAAGCCATAACTTCAGGCATATCGCCGTGTATTTTTCCTGCAGCTCTTGCTTGGAATGAAATTGCAGATTTTTTCATCAATGGGAAGTATTTCTTTACGCCGGCAGTAACTGTACCGTGAGTTGCATTGAAGTCTGAAAGACCAACATTTTCATTAAATCTTATAGTTCCAAAGACGCCGTCACGAGGACTTAGAGCGTTATCACGAGTATCGTAAATCAGACTTGGTCCAAGAGTCAAGAAAGTACCGCCTTTTAACTGATCAGCTCTTTTGCTGAAAGGAATATTATGTTGAGCATATAGATTTTTTATTTGCCCCTCGTCGCCTTCTGTCATATTTACTTGTTCTATACCGATTTTAAATGAGCCTGTCAAATTTTTAAAATCTTTAAATTGACGAGAAACGACGACTTCACCACCGTATCGTTTTTCAATTGCAAGAGGCACTTGGTAGCTGGCAAAATCACGCCCGAAAGCTTTTACGAGGAGCGAGTTGTCACTACCTCTAAAGCGGGGTTCAAACCAGCTTAATTCAGCTTGAAGATTTGCTCGTCTTAACATTGAGCTGTCGGACAATATAACACCGGTACCTGTCATGAAGTTAAAGGAAACTCTTTGACCCAAACCTCTAAAATTATTTTCAGTAAATCCGACCTGTCCGAAAAGCCCTGTAGCAGTGTCAACACCACCGCCAAGAGAGATTGTACCTGTTCTTTGTTCGTCAAGAACGATTGTTACATCGTAGAAATCAGGGTCATCACATTTTTCTAAAGTACGATTGACATCTTTAAAAGCTTGAGTCCCGTATAAACGCATCAAATCAGCTTTTATCATGTTATCGTTATAAACAGACCCCGGAGTTGAGAGTATATTTCTTTGGATAACAAAATCTTTTGTTTTTTTGTTACCTTCAAATTTTATAGAATTAATTTTTCCTTCAGAAATTTTCAAATTCACGACGCCGTCAGGGTCATCTTTAATATCAACGACACGAGCTAATATGTAGCCTTTAGCGGCGTACAATTCTTCGATATTAGCAACAGCATTATTAAGAGTATTCAAATTTTGGGGTTCATTTTCAAGGTCAGAGAGTTGGTTTAAGATTTCGCCTGAAGACACGACAGAATTGCCGTCGACAGTAAAGCCAGTAATAGGCAAATTTTCTTCAAGGTATATTTTGAGAGTGACGCCATTGTCGTCATCAGGGACAGGAACAGCCTTCATTTTTTCGGAGAAAAAGCCCATATTATAGATATTTTTCAAGTTTTGTTGAACGAGTTCTTTGCTGTACACATCGCCTATTTGCATTTGCATACTACGCATAATATCGCTGTTGTTAATGAGTTGATTACCTTCAAATTCTACGCCTTTAATTTTAGAATTAGCATCAATCTGAGGGGAAGCAGAGTCACTTTGAGTAGCGAAAACAGGTGATGTAAGACACAATGTCATAAATCCCCATATTAACAAAATTCCCGCTTTATTTATAAAATTTTTTACTCTCATTACCCTGTCTTGTTCAACTCGTCATTGCATGACGCAACGACCCATTTTGATAGAATTATACCATATAAAAATATTATATTAAAACATGTAAAAAGAGTATAAATAAATTAACAAATAATAACATTTAGGGTTATTTTAATAAACAAAAGAGGATATAACATGAAAATAGCGTTTACCCCATCTTTCGGCAAGGTAATACCTGTAAAGAAAATCGTAATTAATAATGATAATGCCTGTGTAAACTATGAACAAATAACATTTGATTCATACAGCGGAAACACTGAAAAAGTGGACACATCTTGTTCGCCTGATTTATCTAAAAAAGTCATTCAAGCATTGAATAGAGTGCTTTTACGAAATGACGGAGCCGAAGAACATACATATAAAAACGCCCTTAACAATATGATACGAAACGCATTTGCTAATGTTGATAATGATTACAAAATACCCGCAAAGCCAATTCCGTCAAGCGAAAACTCAAGGATAAGACCTTGTTATACAGGAGATAGAAATTATATATTAACAGGCAAAGACGCCCAAGATTACTTTGAGTCAGGGAAAAACATAGGTGGAGCACGAGCACTTGTAAGAGATTATAACGAAGACAGATATGCTATAACAAAATCAAAACGAGATTTTGCCTATACAAAAACCGGTTTAATCGCAAATCCGAATTTAAGACTCAAAAACAAATACGGAAACAATTTAGGGATTGTAATCTATGCTGACAAACAAGAACTACCGAAAAAAGGCAAAGGCACAAAAACGGACATCACCATAAAGGGGATAGACTTTGAACCGTTAGAGCTAAACCGATAAGCGACTTAGATTAGGCTATATTAGCGTCTTCAATATTTTTTTTGGTAATATAATAGCCGAGGAACTTTTTATTCCAAGGATTTTGAACCACAGGTAACTTTTCTAATTTCATGCAATTCATTATTTGATAGACTTCTTTCAAATCAGAATCGGGATAAACAACGATTTTACAGTTTTTGTCGGCTAATATATCTGTCATTGAGTTGTTTTTTTTAAAATTATTATTGTCTTTTGAAGTATATTTCTTTTTTTTATGTAAGATAAAATTCGTAAACTTGTAAGTGCAGTCAAACATAAGTGACTCCTTTGGTTACTTGTATTTATCATATATATAAAGGGGAGTAAATCAACAACTTATTTATCCCATGCCTGCGAACATAATTCTACTAGCCTCTTGGGTAGAATTTTAGCAAAGATATATAGCCACTAGGATTTGAAAAGGACGATTTTTGAGGTACAATGGAGCCAGACAATAAAGATTGGAGAAAATATGATTATTCCTAGTATTGACTTGATGAATGGGAAAGCTGTTCAACTAAAGCAAGGCAAAGAAAAAGTTTTAGAACGTGAAGATGTTCTTGAATTAGCAAAATATTATTCTCGTTTCGGAGAAATTGCGGTTATCGACATTGATGCTGCAATGGGAAAAGGCGAAAACGAAGAATTAATAAGAAGAATTTGCCAAATAGCCCATTGCCGAGTCGGAGGAGGGATAAGAACAAGAGATAAAGCAAAGAAAATGCTTGCATTGGGAGCTAAAAAAATCATAATCGGAACAGCTGCTGATGAAGAATTTTTAGCCCAGCTTCCAAAGGATAAAGTGATAGTTGCAATCGACGCTAAAAACGGGAAAGTAACCACTGAAGGCTGGACAAAAGAAGTAAATTCCACCCCCGAGGACTTTGTAAAGCGTTTTGACGACTTATGCTCAGGATATTTATATACCATCGTTGAAAACGAAGGAATGATGAAGGGTACAAACCTTGAAGCTATCAAAAAAATTCGCAAATTAACGAAAAAAGAACTTATCGCAGCCGGCGGAATTTCTTCTGTTGACGAGATAAAAGAACTTGTTAAGATGAACGTGTCAACGCAGCTCGGAATGTGCATCTACACTAATGCGGTAAAACTTGAAGACGCTTTTTGTGCCGTAATGGATTTTGAAAAGCAAGACGGATTAATTCCGACAATTGTTCAAGATATAAAAACAAAACAAGTTTTGATGTTAGCATACTCAACCCCGGAATCTTTAAAGAAAGCACTTTCAGAAGGTTTAGGTACATATTACAGCCGTTCGAGAAAAGAATTATGGACAAAAGGGCTTACAAGCGGTAATACTCAAGAACTTGTGAATGCTAAATTTGACTGCGACCAAGACGCATTGCTTTTCCAAGTCAATCAAAAAGGAAATGCTTGTCACCTTGAAAGATTTTCTTGTTTTGAAGACAAAATGTTCTGCATAAACGAACTCTATGACTTGCTTTTAGACAGAAAAGAGAATTTGCCGGAGGGTTCGTTTACAACAAAATTATTTAAAAACGAATTTTACCTAAAAAGAAAAATAATGGAAGAAGCATTTGAAACCGTAAACCCTGAATGCGGCGACGGCTTAGAATGGGAAGCAAGTGACCTTGCATACTTTGTGCTCACATTTATGGCAAAACACAACGTCACCCCTGCTGATATAGTAAGCAACCTTGCCTCACGTACAAAATAGGAAAAAACGATGGAAATCATAAATATTTCAGAACTTACAGAGGAGAAGAAACAAAATTTTCTTCAAAAAATTGAGTTTGAAAATCTTTCTTCCGTAACAGATATCATAAAAGACGTGAGAAAAAACGGCGACGAAGCGTTAAAACGATATTCCAAACAATTCGGCGACGGCGAAATTGATACAATTGAACTTACCGAAGATGAAATCCAAAATGCAATTTCAAAAGTAGATAAAAAAACTATTGATACATTAAATTTCGCTATTGAAAATGTAAAAGAATTTGCCGAAAAGCAACTTTCTTGCATAAAAGAGCTTGAAACGCAAATAGCAGGTTCGACATTGGGGCACAAAATAGTCCCCTTAGAGTCTGTGGGTTGCTATATTCCGGGTGGAAATTATCCGCTACCGAGCACCGCAATTATGACAATTACGCCTGCAAAAGTAGCTGGGGTAAAAAATATCATTGCAGTATCTCCCAAAATCAAACCGGTGACAATTGCCGCTTGTAAACTCGCAGGGGCGACGAAGATATTCAAGGTTGGCGGCGTTCAAGCTGTTGCAGGACTAGCTTATGGGACAGAAACCCTTCCGAAAGTAAACAAAATTGTAGGCCCCGGCAATAAATATGTAACCTCCGCTAAAAAACAAGTATTTGGCGAATGCGGAATTGACTTTTTAGCAGGGCCATCTGAAGTTTTAATAATCGCAGATGAAAAAGCAAATCCGAAATTTGTAGCCGCAGATATGTTGGCACAATGTGAACATGATAAAGATGCAAGAGCTTATCTCATTTGTTTTTCAGCAGATTTTGCAACGAAAGTAAAAGAAGAAGCAGAAGCATTTTTAAACGAACTTGAAACCGCAGAAATTGCCAAGATATCATTTGCAAAATCCATAGCAATAGTTGTAAATAGCATTGGAGAAGCTGTTGAATTATCGGAAGAAAGAGCTCCTGAGCATCTTGAATTGTGCTTTGAAAATGCAACTGATACCATAGAAAAATTTAAAAATTACGGCTCTATGTTTATCGGAAATTATTCAGCAGAAGTTTTCGGAGATTACGTATCAGGCACAAATCATACACTGCCTACCAATCAAGTTGCAAAATATTCAGGCGGATTAAGCGTTTTTGACTATATAAAAATTCAAACATATCAAATTATAAGCAAAACCGCAATAAATCAAATAGCGGCAAACGCAAGCAATTTAGCTAAAAATGAAGGATTATTTGCTCACAAGCTTGCCGCAGACGTAAGAAAGCATTGATATAATAGGCACAATTGTTAATACAGTTTAATGTCATTACGAAGCAATGGGAAAAGGGCTTCAAGAACTACCCTTCGTTGGCTTTTGTTTTTACGATTTCATATCCATGGTTAGCCCATGACTCGAAACCACCTGACAATTCCAGAACCGAATATCCGTGTTGAACCATAATCAACGCTGCTTTTTTGCCCAAATGACAAGTTGCATTGTAGCAATAAACAATTGTCGGTTTTGATTTATCAATAATTTTCAAATTTTCAACAAGATTTTCAAAAGGTATATGAACCGCAAAGGGGATGTGCCCTGAAATATAATCCTCGTAGTGACGAACATCGACCAAATTAAAGAAATTCAAATAATCATCCATTTCTTTTTCGAGGTCATAAGGACTCATTGTATAAGCCAACTCATTTTCAAAATAATCAATAGAACGTTCTAAATCATTGGTAATTTCAATATACTTAAACATAAAAACAGACTCCTGATAATGTAACATCAAGAGTCTATTATTTCTTATAATTTTTTTAAACCGACAGTATGGTTACCCCATGATATCAAGCTTGTTGCCGGATTGTTTGTTTTTAGCCTCATCATTAGCCATAGCAAGGACACTGCGAGCCTCTGCAGCGACTTTGTAATCTTGAGCAGAAGGGTCAGAAGGAGCCATAGCCGAATCAATGACCTGTTGAGCTTGTTTTATTGTCAATTCAGGTTTTGTCTTGTTCAAACCAGGCATTTTGATATCAACATGCCCACCGGTAATTAGCCCCGAACCATCTTTGTCGATAACAATACCACCGCCCAACGAGCCTGCTTTAGACTTATGAGCGAGTTCGTGAGCATAAACGTCTTTATATCGTTTTTGATTTTCTACCTTCAAATCTTGAGGCGACAAGCCAGAGCCTGAACTAAAGCCTATAGACATAGCACTACCTTCTTCCTTTTCCTATACTTATAAAAACATTTTTCCAAAATAGTTGTTGTGTAATGGATGAAATTTTTACATAAATTAATTATTTCCTTGACTTTTTCAAGTAGAGCTATTATCGTAATACAAGATTAAATTTGAGGAAAAAATGAAAAAAAGATTGTCAAGCACAATTGAATATAGATTTTAAAAGGGAAAACTTTTTGTTTTCCCTTTTTTACGGATTGCGAGCAGAGGCTAAAGGGCTTGCGAAGAGCAAGACCGAAACGCAAGAGATTATGAGGACAAAATGTTAAAAGAAAAAGAAAAAAATATAAGAGCGACGAAGTCGCATAAAGGCTCGGTTACGAGGATAGAGCAGGTTTCAAAAAACACTCATTACATTGAATTTGAAACAGAAAAGCCATTTTTTTCCAACCCTGGTCAATACGTATCGATTTTATGTAACAATTTAAGCCTTAGACGCCCATTCAGCATTGCTTTCAACAAGCAGGACAGAATAGGCGTTCTTTTTAAAGAAAAAGGTGAAGGAACAAAATTCATAAAAAGCCTGACTGTCGGAGATAATATCGATTTTATTGGAGCTTTAGGCAATAGATTTAATATCCGAAACGAAAAATCTTTGTTAATAGGAGCAGGCGTTGGTGTCGCTCCTATTTTTTATATGAAAAATAAACTTGAAGAATTAAATATTGATTACAAAATGTATTCTGGTTTTTCATCTAAAAGTGATATCCCACAAAGATTTGACCTTGGCTGTATTTTTACAGACGACGGCTCTTTCGGCAAAAAAGGAAGCGTTGTTGATTACCTTGAAGAAATAATAGAAAATTACAAACCAAAAATTATTTATGCCTGCGGACCGAGAATAGTCTTACAAAAAACCGCTCAACTCGCACAAAAGCACCATATTGCTTCACAAATAGCGATGGAAAAAGTTATGGCTTGCGGAATCGGAGTATGTAGAGGCTGCGTAATTAGAATTATCAAAAACGGCAAGGAGCAAAACGCAACTGTTTGTAAGGACGGACCGGTTTTTAAAGGCGAGGAGGTAGTATGGTAGCAATTGAAAAAGCTGACTTAAGCGTAAATTTAAACGGACTTGAGCTAAAAAACCCTATTTTGACTGCGTCAGGAACCTTCGGATTTGGCGACGAATTTGAAGACTTTGTCGATGTAAAAAAACTTGGTGCAGTGGTGACAAAAGCTGTCACACTACTACCGAGAGAAGGGAACAAAACAAATCGTCTTATTGAAGTAAAAAGCGGAATTATTAACTCAATAGGGCTTGAAAACCTTGGAGCAGAAAGGTTTTTCGAGGAGAAAGTTCCTATGATGAAAGAAAAAAATATTGAATTTATTATGAACATGGCAGGAGCTGACGAAAACGAATATGTAGAGCTGGCTAAAATGTCTGAACAAAACGACCTCAAAGCAATTGAACTAAATGTGTCGTGCCCGAATGTAAAATCCGGCTGTTTGGAATTTGGAACAGACGAAAAAACTCTCGAAAATTTGGTAAAACGAGTTAGAAACGAATTTTCAGGCACACTGATTGTCAAGCTAACTCCCAATGTAACTTCAATCGAAAAAATAGGTATAGCCGCTCAAAAAGCAGGTGCAGACATTATTTCAGCCATTAATACTGTTAAAGGATTGGGGCTAAAGTTGACTTTTTCAAATGGAAAATTTCAAAAGGAAATGGTTACAGGAGGTTTTTCAGGAGAAGCAATAAAACCAATCGCCCTTGGTGCTGTATTTCGTCTGAGCAAAACTGTCGATATTCCGATAATCGGAATGGGCGGAATTTCAAAATTGCAAGATGTATTAGAATTTTTTACAGTAGGAGCAGACGCAATTCAAATAGGAACTGCAAATTTTACTCACCCTGACATTTCAGAGTCAATAATAGCGGACCTCCAGAGCTTTATGAGCAAAAACGGATTTAAAAATATTAAAGAATTAAAAACAAATTTGAAAGGAGCTATAAATGAATAATAACGAGGCTTTAGACCTTCTAAAAGAAACTCAAGGAATGCTAAAAGGACATTTCTGCCTTACTTCTGGATTACATTCTGATACATATTTTCAATGTGCAAAACTATATCAATATCCTGAAATCACAGAAAAAATTGCAAAATCATTAGCAGAAAAACTTTCCACGCTTGATTTTGACACAATTATAGCACCTGCCGTAGGTGCAGTAATAATGGGCTACGAAACCGCCAAACAAGCCAAAAAACGCAGTCTTTTTGTCGAAAGAAAAGACGGAAAAATGGAGCTTAGACGAGGCTATAGCTTAAAAAGAGGAGAAAGAATAGTCATAGTTGAAGATGTGATAACAACAGCCCGCACAATTAATGAAACGTTAGACGCAATCAAAGAATATGACGCCGAGCTTGTCGCTGTAGGCTGTATCGTCGACAGAACAGCAGGGAAAACTGACTACGACATAAAATCCGTAATTCAAATGACTCCGGTACTTTACAAAGCTGAAAATTGCCCGCTTTGCAAAGAAAATATCCCCATTGAAAAACCGGGCAGCCGCAATAATGATAAGGTTCTTGCAAAATGCTAAAAGATTTAATCGATATAAAATCATTAACGAATGATAATATTAATTTAATCATTAAAACCGCTCAAGACTTTAAATCAGGGCTTTTACAAGCTGATTTGAAAAGCACAATCGTAGCATTGATGTTTTATGAAAATTCAACAAGAACCCGTTGCAGCTTTGAAATTGCGGCTAAAAGACTAAATATGATTACGACGATTTTCGACACAAAATCATCTTCACTTTCAAAAGGCGAATCATTGGAAGACACGATTGAAAACCTTACCGCACTAGGAGTTGAGGTAATAGTCTTGCGTCACAACGAAAACAATATAATCAATACTATAAAAAGAAAAATTAAAGCGGATATAAAGTTCGTAAACGCAGGCACAGGAAGCCATTCGCACCCAACACAAGCTCTTTTGGATTATTTTACAATGCTAGAAAAATTAGGAACTGTCAAAAACAAAAAAATCACAATCGTCGGCGACATAAAAGATAGCAGAGTCGCAAAGTCAAATATAGCCTTATTAAGCAGGTTTGGAGCTGACATTCATATTGCAGGGCCGAAATATTTTATGCCTGAAAAAGCAGATTTTGAGGGTGTAACTTTTCACAAAAACCTGATTGATGCAATTATCGATTCCGATATCGTAATGACTTTGAGGATACAAAAAGAAAGACTTGAGGCGGATTTCGGTCTTGATATTGAAGATTATAAAAAAGATTTTCAGATTAATAAAAAAATTCTGGCACAATATGCCCCAAACTCAATATTAATGCATCCAGGACCTGTTAACAGGGGTATTGAATTAACCTCAAATCTAATTGATTCAGAAAAAGGAAAAACTATTTTAGAACAAGCTCAAAACGGCGTTTTTATCAGAATGGCAATTTTAAATTTAATCGCAAATTCAAAAAAACAGGAGGCTATTTATGCTTCTTAAAGGTGCAAGAATAATTGACCCTAAAAGCAACATTGATAAGGTTTTAGATATAAGAATAGAAAACAAAATTATAACTAAAATCGCAAAAAATATTGAAGCAAATGAAATGGAAATAATCCTTGATTTTAGCGGAAAAATAATCACTCCCGGCTTAATCGACCTGCACACTCATTTAAGAGAACCCGGATTCACAGACAAAGAAACAATAGAAACAGGCATAAATGCAGCAATTGCAGGAGGCTACACCGCCATCTGTCCGATGGCAAACACAAAACCCTGTAACGACAATGTTTTAACCTTAAAAGATATGTTCAAATCTTCTGAAAAAGCAAAAGGCATAGGCTTCTATCCTGTTTGTGCCGTCACAAAAGAGCTTCAAGGGGAAAAAATAGTAAACATAAAAGAGCTTAAAAAGCTTGGAGCAGTAGCTTTTTCAAACGATGGCAAGCCGATTGAAGACATGACATTATTAGAAAATATTTTAAGCTATACAAGGGATTTAGACGTTTTGGTAATTTCACACTCTGAAATTTTAGAACTCTCTCAAGGCGGTTCAATAAATGAGGGCGAAACCAGCAAAAAATATGGAATTAAAGGAATTCCAACAGCCGTAGAATATACAGCAGTAGCTAAAGAGCTTGATATTATCAGAAAAACCCAAGCCCCATACCATTTTGCACACATTTCCACAAGAAAAAGTATAGATTTGATAAGAAAAGCAAAAGCAGAAGGACTAAAAGTCACTTGTGAAACGGCTCCACATTATTTCACACTTACAGAAAACGACATAAATCCCCAAAACGGAATATTCAAAATGAATCCGCCACTTCGCACGCAAGATGACCTTGAAGCAGTAATAGAGGGGCTTTCAGATGGTACAATAGACGTAATCGCTACTGACCACGCGCCTCACACTATTTATGAAAAAAATTTACCTATTGAAGAATCACCCTTCGGTATAGTAGGGCTCGAAACAGCCTTGGCACTAACCTTAGCACTGTCAGGCAGGGTCGAACTTCCTATTCTCATTGAAAAATTGACATTTAGCCCTGCAAAAATTCTTAAATTGAAAAATCAAGGCACAATCGAAATAGGAAAAATCGCAAATTTAACAATAATTGACCCCGATTTGGAGTGGACAGTCAATGCAAAAAACTTTAAATCAAAATGTAAAATATCGCCATTTGAAGGTAAAAAATTAAAAGGTAAAGCAATAGGAAGTTTTATCAACGGAGAATTTATAAACTTAGAGGAGAATACATAATGGAAATCGACCCGAAAATAAAAGAGAAAATCGTTCTCGCACTAGATGTTGACAACATATCAAAAGCAAAAGAAATGATTTTGGAGCTTAAAGATTACGTCGGCGTTTTTAAAATAGGTTTACAGCTTTACACCGCTAACGGCGGGGAAATATTTAAATTTATGAAAGAGCAAAACATCGATTTTTTCTTTGATGTAAAGCTTTTAGATATCCCGAACACTGTCGCAAAAGCCTCAGAAAATATCATCAGAAACGGTGCTGCTTTTTACAATGTTCACACGATGGGTGGCTCTGAAATGATGAGAAAATCAGCAATTTCAGCAAGAAAAACAGCCCTTGAAATCGGTGCAAAAAAGCCTATAGTTCTAGGCGTAACAGTCCTCACCAGCATTAGTGATGATACATTAAACAACCAACTAAAAGTGCCCCTAAAATCAAATGACTACGTAACAGAACTTGCAAAACTCGCAAAAGAAAGCTCCTTAGACGGCGTGGTTGCAAGCGTTTGGGAAGCTAGAAGAATAAAACAAGCCTGCGGAAAAGATTTCAAAGTCCTTTGCCCCGGAATTCGTCCGGAATGGGCTTCAAAAAACGACCAGAAAAGATTGGCAACACCTAAAAAAGCAATACAAGAAGGTGCCGATTATTTAGTCATCGGAAGAGCCGTAACAGCCTATGAAAACAGAGTCGAAGCTATGAAAAAAATCTATGACGAAATCGAAAATACAATGCTAACCCAAAATGAATCTTCTCCGAATTCTACAGCCAAATTAATCCTCGAAAACGGTATGATTTTTGAAGGAGAATCAATTGGTGCCACAGGAATAGCCTACGGCGAAATCGTTTTTAACACTTCAATGAGCGGCTATCAGGAAATTTTAACCGATCCGTCTTACGCCGAACAAATCATAGTTATGACTTACCCTGAAATCGGGAACTACGGCATAAACAAAGAGGATTCTGAATGCGGAAAAGTTCAGGCAAAAGGTCTCATCGTGAAAAATGCATGCTCGCAAGAAAGCCACTACAAAAGCATTATGAACATATCTGATTACCTCAAACAAAACAACATTATTGCTCTAAACAAAGTCGACACACGTTTGTTGACCAAAATAATAAGAGAATCAGGCGATATGAGTTGTGCAATAACAACAAATGAAATTACTCGTGAATTAAAAGAAAATATAAAAAAATTCAAAGTCAGCAACAACATAACTCTTGAGGTTTCGACATACAAAAAAGAAAAAATAGCTGGATGTGGCGTAAAGGTCGCCATAATAGACCTAGGAGCGAAAAAAAGTATTATAGAAAACTTAAAAAAATATAACGCAGATATAACTATCTTCCCTGCAGACATTGACTCTAAAGTGATTTTAGAGGAAGAATTTGACGCAGTAATATTGTCAAATGGTCCAGGCGACCCAAAAGATGCAACAAAGACAATAGAAACAGCAAAAAATCTGTTAGGAAAAATTTCGCTCTACGGAATTTGTTTAGGCCATCAGATTTTAGCAATAGTAACAGGTGCTCAAACCTACAAGCTCAAATACGGGCACAGAGGCGGAAATCACCCTGTTATAAACCTTCAATCAAACAAAGTGTTTATGACCGCACAAAATCACGGCTACGCTATAAAAGACGGGAGTCTGCCTGATTGCGTAGAAGTAACATACAGAAATCTCAACGACGGCACAATCGAGGGAATTAAATCTGACAAATACAAACTAGAATCAGTACAATTTCACCCAGAAGCCGCACCCGGTCCAAACGACACTGATATAATATTTAAAAATTGGATTCAAAATATTAGAAAAGAGAGTGAATTATGCCAAAAAATTTAGATATAAAAAAAGTTCTTGTAATAGGTTCAGGTCCAATAGTGATAGGACAAGCAGCGGAATTTGATTACGCTGGAGTTCAAGCTTGCAGAGCTCTTAAAGAAGAAAATCTAAAAGTAATCCTCGTAAACTCAAACCCAGCAACAATCATGACCGATGAAGACATCGCTGACAAAGTCTACATTGAGCCCCTAACCATAGAAGCTTTGACCTTCATTATAAAAAAAGAACGCCCTGACGGAATAATTGCAACTCTAGGCGGTCAAACAGGTTTAAACCTCGCTGTAGAGCTAAGCGAACAAGGTGTTTTCGACAAATACAATGTGAAACTTTTAGGCACTAATATAGACTCTATCCAAAACGCAGAAGACCGTGAACTCTTTAAAAATCTCATGATGGAAATAAATGAGCCAATCCCAGAAAGCGACTGCGTTTCAAGCTTTGATGACGCAAAAAAATTCGCTCAAAAAATAGGCTTCCCGATAATAGTTCGCCCCGCATACACTCTTGGCGGTTCCGGTGGTGGCATCGCCTCCAACATGGAAGAATTCGAAGATATTGTCGGCACAGGACTTGCTATGAGCCCTATATCCCAAGTGCTCGTTGAAAAAAGTATCGCCGGATACAAAGAAATTGAATATGAGGTTATGCGTGATTCTAATGACACGTGCATTACAATTTGCAACATGGAAAATATAGACCCAATCGGTATTCACACAGGTGACAGCTATGTTGTAGCACCATCTCAAACCCTAACAAACAAAGAATATCAAATGCTCAGAAGCTCCTCCATAAAAATAATCAGAGCCTTAAAAATTGAAGGCGGTTGCAACGTTCAATACGCTCTAGACCCTGTAAGCAACCAATATTACGTAATAGAAGTCAATCCCAGAGTCAGCCGTTCATCAGCTTTAGCCTCTAAAGCAACCGGCTACCCAATAGCAAAAGTCACAACAAAAATCGCTATCGGTTACAACCTGCACGAAATTACAAACTCAATAACTCAAAAAACCGTAGCAGCTTTTGAACCAGCATTAGACTACGTTGTAACTAAAATCCCAAAGTGGCCTTTTGACAAATTTGCCCACGGCGACAGAATCCTCGGTACAAAAATGAAAGCGACCGGCGAAGTTATGGCAATTGGCAGAACCTTCGAAAGTTCCTTCAAAAAAGCTGTAACCTCTATAGAATCAAAATTTACAGGGATTCTCAGAGGCTGTCACATGGACTGCGGTGAAGATGAATTAAAAGCCCTACTCCACGTCCAAGACGACAGGCGAATCTTTAGAGTAGCAGAAGCTTTGAGCAGAGGCATTTCCGTAAACGAAATAAACAAAATCACGAAAATTGATAAGTGGTTCATCAACAAAATGAAAAATCTTGTCGATTTTGAACAAAGATTAAAATCAGAAGAACTTACAAAAGCTCTATACATTGAAGCGAAAGAAAAAGGCTTCCTTGACTCTGAAATAGCCTCTATCTCTTGCCGTGAACAAAAAGAAATAGAAGATTTTCGCTCTCAAAACAACATAAAAGCCTCATTCAAAATGGTGGACACCTGTGCTGCTGAATTTAAAGCCTACACTCCTTACTACTACTCAACATATAACGAATTTGACGAAAATCAAGTCAGCGAAAAAGACAGCATAATGATTTTAGGCTCAGGTCCAATCAGAATAGGGCAAGGCATCGAATTTGACTACTGTTCCGTCCACGCTGCCTGGTCTGTTCGTAAAAACGGCTACGAATCAATAATAGTAAACTCTAACCCGGAAACATTAAGCACAGATTTCGACGTCGCTGACAAATTGTTTTTCGAGCCGATGTACATTGAAAACATAATGAACATAATTGAAAAAGAATCGCCAAGTGGCGTTATGGTTCAATTTGGCGGTCAAACCGCTATCAACCTCGCCTCTAAACTCGAAAAAAGAGGCGTAAAAATACTCGGAACCAGTCTTGAATCAATAAATATAGCAGAAGACAGAAAACTATTTGAACAACTTTTGAGAAAATTGAATATCCCGCAACCTAAAGGTGGTGCCGTTTACACGATTGACGAAGCTCGCCAAAAAGCTCTTGAGCTCGGTTATCCTGTACTTGTTCGCCCATCTTACGTAATAGGCGGACGTGGTATGCAAGTTGTTTACAACAAAAAAGAGCTCGAAAGCTACATAGAAAATGCTTTGAAATTTTCAGGCAAACATCCTATCCTTATTGACCAATATATTGAAGGTTCTGAAATGGAACTCGATGCAATTTCTGATGGCGAAAATGTCCTTATTCCTGCGATAACAGAGCATATAGAACGTGCAGGAATACACTCCGGTGACAGTATTGCAATTTATCCTACACAAAAACTCTCTAATGAAATCAAAGAAAAATTAATCTCTTATACAGAAAAAATCGCAAAAGAGCTCCAAATAAAAGGTTTAATGAACATACAATTTGTCCTTAAAGACAATATTCCCTATGTCATTGAAGTAAACCCGAGAGCCTCAAGAACAGTGCCGATTTTGAGCAAAGTAACAGGTATTCCGATGGTCGACATTGCCATAAACGCAATCCTCGGAAACTCAATAATAGAGCAAGGATACAAAACAGGACTCGCTAAAGAAACAAACCTTGTTTGTGCAAAAGTCCCTATCTTCTCATTCCAAAAACTAAACAGAATTGACCCCGCTTTAGCCCCTGAGATGAAGTCTACAGGGGAAGTCCTCGGTATAGACACTACCTACGAAAAAGCTCTCATAAAAGGATTTTTAGCAGCCGGTTATGAAATGAGCAACAAAAGAGGCAATGTTTTGATTTCTATAAATGACCACTTTAAAAAAGATTGCATTGATGTCGCTCAAACCCTTACAGAAATGGGGTACACACTAATCGCAACTACAGGAACTCATAACTTCCTATCGCAATATGGAATTGACTCTAAAGAAATCGAAAATTTCGACATCGAAAAAATTCAACGAAATATGAAAAACAAAGAACTAAGCTTCATAATAAACGCCCCTACGACAAACAACGACCCAAAAAGATACGGCTCTCAAGACAGAGGTTTCTTAATAAGAACAATAGCTGAAATGTATTCAACTCCTTGTTTTACAGCCTTAGATACAGCTCGTGCGTACCTCGAGGCATTAAAGTTCTTCAACCAAAACGAAACCCTAACATACAACAGCATAGAAATCTACAGAGATAAAGAACCTGCTTTAGTTTAAATTGATATGGTGTAGTGCTATGACGGTTTCTATAGCCTCATTGCACTCACCTTTTTCAGGCTCTTCTAGCTCTCAAAATAATTATCCAAATCAAAGCCCTACGGCAATGTATTTTGAAATTATGCTGCAAATTCAGAAAAAGACATCCCTAAAGCACCAACAATTCGCCACAAAGTTGTCAACTGAATATTTCGCTTTCCCTTTTCTATATTACTCAGATGCCCCCTGCTTATATTGTTCATAAGTGCAAATTCATTTAAGCTCACGTTTTTCTTTTCCATTCTGAGCCGCTTCAATGTTTTCCCGAAAATTCCATCTTTAATCAACAAAACAAACCAAGAAGAATATAAAACATCCCTGAAAAAAGCTGTTTCAATGCTTCAACAAGCATCCAACCTTGAATATGCAGAAACAGGACGAACAAGCATTGACATGGGTCCAACCAGTCAAGATTGGTACGACAACTTTTTTAAAAAAAGATTCAATATAGTAAGCTCAATGCCATCATCCTCAAGCAAAGCTGTGAATGAAGGTTGGCGTTATAGTGGAGATATTACATTCTATACTGCTGACGGTATGGCTTTTTCAATTGAAGGACACAACAGTTTTTGTGCAATTACTATTGACGTTAATGGAGATAAAAAGCCTAATAAATTTACCCTGTCTAAAGACGATTTGAAAGACGGTTATACTATTGGGCTACAAAGCTTTAATAACATAACCGGAGATTACATGAATGGAGCTGCTGTCGTAGCATTAGCAGGACCTGCCGCATGTATTATCGAGGGAAATAGCTCAAGAAATTGTGCTATAGATTTGAGTGAAAATCAATTACCTCCACCTCCACCTCCACCTCCAAACTAGATATCAGACATCAAGTCCAAGAACTCAGGAAATGATATATCAACCCACTGAAATTCATTTACAGTTATTGGGGTTTCTGCAATCAAACCTGCTACATAAAGGCTCATCGCAATTCTATGGTCGTGGTAACATTCATGAGTTGAATCGCCACTTAATGAACTTTTGCCCTTTATCAAAAAGCCGTCCGGTGTTTCTTCAACGTCGGCTCCGAGTTTTTTCAGTTCATCACTAACACATTTAATTCTATCGGCTTCTTTATTTCTAAGGTCTTGGGCGTCTTTTATCACGGTTGTCCCTTCTGCCTGTGTAGCTGCTACTGCAAGAACAGGAATTTCATCTATCAACCTTGGAATAATTGCTCCCTCAATAGTAGTGGCTTTCAAATTTGAATATCGAACCCTTATATCTGCAACTTTTTCGCCTGAAATTTCTCGTTCATTTAAAACTTGAATATCTGCATTCATTTGTATCAAAGCATCGATTATTCCGGAGCGGGTTTCATTTACCCCCACATTTATCAAGGTTATATCGGAGTCTGGAACAATACTCGCCGCCACCATAAAAAATGCAGCTGATGAAATATCTCCGCAGATAGAAATATCTTTTGCTTGAAGCTTGGATTTCTTTATCGAAACCTTATTTCCGTCAACTTTTATATCTGCTCCGAGATATTTAAGCATCAATTCTGTATGATTTCTTGATTTGAAAGGTTCAACAAACGAAGTAACCCCCTCTGAAAAAAGCCCTGCCAACAAGACACAAGACTTGACTTGTGCTGACGATAATTGCGACACATAATCTACACCATTTAGCTTTTGCCCCTGTATCTTCAAAGGTGCCTTATAATCTTTATGCTCCAGCTTAGCCCCCATAAGTTCCAGCGGCGAAATAACCCGCTTCATAGGTCTTTTCGAAAGGCTAACATCACCAACAAGTTCAGAATTAAAACTTTGCCCTGCCAAAATCCCAGACATCAATCTCATTGTCGTGCCTGAATTTCCACAATCAAGAACAGCATCAGGTGCATTCAAAGCCTTTGAAGCATCAACTATGACTGTTTTATCGTCTAAAAAATCAACTTTGCACCCAAGCTTTTTAACAATATTTAAAGAGCTATGACAATCTGCTCCTTTTGAAAAATTTGATATTTTAACTCGTCCACCCGTTAAAGCGGAAAACATTGCGGCTCTATGACTTATCGACTTATCTGAAGGTATCTCTATAACGCCTTTAAGTGGAGTTTTTCGTTTTTCTATCGTAATATCCATAGCTATATTAGACTATAGTCCTCTATTTTTTGCAATCGCAACAAATTTATCTTTTTACATTAGTCCAAAAATCAGGGTGTAAAAGTGCCAAAAACGGAATAAGCTCTAATCTTCCGACAAGCATATTTATTATATAAATAATCTTTGTTAAAGGACTCAAAACAACAAAGCTTCCCATAGGACCAATCAAGCCAAAACCCGGGCCAATGTTACCTAAAGTAGTAATAGCACCAGTCATTCCGATTATAAGATTATGTTCAATTATACTTGTCACAAAAGCTGAAACTGCAAAAATTAAATAATAAAAAATCACAAACCCAAGCAACTGTTTAACTATCTCGCTTGAAATAGAAACTTTGTTTATCCTAATAGGATAAACCCCGTTCGGATGATGGATTTGAGTTATTTGACGCTTAATATATTTAAAAATAAATACAAGCCTAACTACCTTAACGCCACCACCTGCAGAGCCTGCACAACCACCAACAAACATCAAAACAAATAAAAATGCCTTCGCACTGAATGCCCATAAATTAAAATCAGCAGACGCAAATCCGGTTGTGGTTATTATACTTATAACCTGAAATAAAGATTCTCTAAAAGATGCAACAAAACCATATTCGTGATTTAAAAACAATATCAACGCAATTACACACGCAAACCCTAATACTATTACAGAATACCAATTGAACTCCTCATCTTTAAACAAGCTCATAGGTTTTCGTTTTGTAATAATTTTATATTGCAACGCAAAGTTTGCACCCGACAAAAACATAAATAACGAAATAACCCAAACATATATCGGACAATTATAGCCCCATATGCTTTTCGGGTTAGGCGAAAATCCACCTGCCGCTAATGTGGAAAATGAATTGCAAAATGAATCAAACCAAGGCATTCCACATAATTTCAATATCACTATTTCTAATATGGTTAATATTATATATATTTTCCACAAGGCTGTTGCCGTATGTCGTATTCTGGGCGTAAATTTGTCCTCGGTAGGTCCAGGTGCTTCTGCAAAAAACATTTGTCTGCCAGCAACTGCAAATTGGGGCAAAATGGCTATAAACAAAACTATTATCCCCATACCTCCAAGCCATTGGCTCATTGAACGCCAGAAAAACATTGTTTTCGGGTACAAAGAAAAATCCGACAAAATAGTGGCACCCGTAGTCGTAATCCCTGAAACCGCCTCAAACAAAGCATTTAAAGGGCTTATATTATAAAACAAATACGGCACCGCTGATACTACTCCGAAAATAATCCAAGAAAGGGCTACTATAAATAATGCCTCTGACTTTTTTAAGTCGTTCAATTTATTTCCGTCAACCTTTTTTGGATTACAAAAAACACCAATCGTATAAGAGCTGAATGACGCCATTATAAAGGGTATCAATGAATAATAATCCTTGTAATACAATGCAACCAAGCAAGGTGCCAATATCACCAATGCTATGTATTTTAATACTAAACTGATTGCTATAAGTATGTGTGACGTTCTCATTTATCAAGCTTTCTTAAAAAACTCTTTTATCGTATTTGAGTTTTCTTTGGTGGTAAATATAATCAAATTATCATTCGCCATAACATGCGTTGTACCTTTTGGAATTATTACCTTATTCCATCTTTGAATTATTGCAATGATTGCTTTTACGGGTAACTGCAAATCCATAATCCTTTTATACTCGAATTTTTGAGGAACCGTGATTTCGATAATTTCGCCCTGACCACGTTCTACTGTTGCCAAAATATCCACATCTGTTTCAATCAAGTGGTTTTCAATCTCATCTATAGCAGCTTCATTAGGAGAAACAGCTACATCAATTCCGACTTTTTCAAACAACGCCGCATTTGCATCTTTTGAAACCCTTGTAATTATTTTACTTACCCCTAATTGCTTTGCAAGTAACGAGCATAAAAGATTTTTTTCATCATTATTCGTAACACTAACAACGACTTCACTCTCTCCTATAGACTCAGACTCTAAAAGCTCCAAGTTAGTACCATCACCATGCAAAACCAATGTTTTCTTCAAATTTTCCGTCAAAAATTCACATCTTTTATAATCTTTTTCGATGATTTTAGTTCTGATGTTCATTTTTTCTAAATTTTGAGCAAGCATCATTCCGACACTTCCTCCACCAATAATACTTACGGATTTAATCATCTCGGCACGTTGGAAAAATTCACCTGCCAATATATCTAACGAATAGGCAGACCCCATAAAAATGACTTTATCATTAAGTTCCAAAGTCGTTTCACCATCAGGAATAAACAATTTTGCATCTCTCGTTATACCCACAATCAATGTTTCATCAGGGAAACAACAATCTTTGATTGTTTTATTCAAAATTTTGGATTCTTCCTTAATTCTATACTCAAAAAGTCGAGCTTTACCTTGGGCAAAATTTTCAACGTCAATCGCATTTGGAACCGTTATTATTCTAAAAATTTCTTGAGTTAAAAGCTCTTCAGGCCATATCACATGGTCAATCAACAGCTCTGCTTGATATTTTGAACCTTTTACCAATGACAATGATTCCAAATATTCTTGTTTTTTCACGAAACATACGGTTTTTACAGGGCTCATGCTTTTGGCGGTTAGGCAAGCGACTATGTTTGCCTCCTCCATATCCGTGCAAGCAATAAACACGTCTGCATTTTGTATTTGTGCGGTTTCCAAGACTTTTATATTGGAGCCGTTTCCGTGGACGAAGCTTATATCAAGTTTATTAAAATCATCGCTTCTGTTTTCTTCTTTGTCTATTATTGTTATATCGTGGTCTTCAAAGAGTTCTGTCGCAATCAAGCAACCAAGTTCATTTGCACCAAAAATTACAATTCGCATAAATTATCCTTATTCTATTAATTTATAAACTAAATACAATATCTTTTCAACTTATTTAAGTGTTGGAGGAGATTGAATAGGCTAAAATACTTCACTTCGCTAAGAACAAAGAGTATTTAAAAGACTAAAACCATAAAAAAGCAACAACACAAAGTGCTATAATCAACATTGAACGAATATTAAACTGTTTTAAAAGTCTAAGCCTATTTGTTTGTCGTGACGCCATTTTTTACGGCTCAGTACTCACCTCGAAAAAGTCAAAAAAATCCCCTTCCGAAGAAGGGGTTGAGCACTAAGCATAAGCAATCAGAAGAGTTGAGGATTTACTCTCACATCATACTTGTTTTACCCCCTCGAAACATTCCACTTGACGGCTATTTTAAGCTATAAGCATTTCGGTTAATTAAAACAACTTTTGATTTATATTCTTTTTTGAAATAAAATAATCTCATTAGACTTGGAGATTATATGCAATATCTGAACTTTAACGAACAGGAGCTCACTCCTGAACTAAAACAAAAATCTATCAACCAAATCCTTAAAGTTTGCAACCAATGCTATAGTTGCCCTCTCGGCAAAACCAGAGATAATTTGGTCTTCTCAGATGGGAACCCCAATGCAAAAATTATGCTAATCGGCGAAGCCCCCGGAGCAGAAGAAGATGCCTCAGGTACCCCTTTCGTAGGTAGAGCCGGCAGATTGCTGAATGACCTCCTTCAAGAATGTAATATCGACAGAAACAAAGACCTCTATATCTGCAACACTGTTAAATGCAGACCCCCAGAGAACAGAGTGCCGACTGATGAAGAAAAACAAACCTGCTCTTCCTTTCTATCTGCACAAATCAATATTGTTCGTCCAAAAGTCATTGTCCTTTGCGGTGCTACTGCCGCTAAAACTTTCCTCGGGGATAAAATTAAAATTTCTCAAATTAGAGGTCAATGGTCCACCCTATTCGGCAACATAAAGTCCATTGCAATTTTTCACCCCTCTTATCTGTTGAGAAACCATTCACTTGAAGAAAATTCTCCAAGATGGCTCACTAAACAAGATTTAATCGAAATTAAAAAGGTCGCTTACTCCAACAATTAAATTTTTTATAAGATTTGCTTAAAAAATTGTAATATTTCAAAACGCCCCAACCCCCATCATAGCAAGATTTTTGCAATATTACCATTATTTATTCCAGCTTAAATCCTCAATTAATGCACCATCGGCTTGAGTCTGATAAAATATGTATATTGTAGTTATAACAGTCTAGAGAGAAAATATGTCAGAAGATAAGGAATTCAAAAACGTTTTAGAAAAAATTCAAATCCAACTCGATAAAATCGCGGCACTTGATGAAGGCGATATTATTGAATTGAAAAATAAATTGCGAGAAATTACAGATACAATGGCTCAAGAAAATTCTGTCGAAAATTTCTCTGAAATTAAAGACAAAATCAAATCTCTCGATAACACAAACTCTGATATGAAAACTACTATGAAAAATCTTATCGACAAAACTTCTTCTATGATTGAAAAATTGTCCTCTACAGACCATAGCTCTATCATCAAACTGCAAACCTTTTTGACTGACCTATCCTACCAAATCTCTAAACTTAAAGAAGAAGTTCAACATAATGACTCTGAAAACAGCAAATATATCGACGAGGTTTTTGACGAGCTTAGAGATACTATCGAAAAATCTCAAGAAGAAATCTCGGACAGCTTTAAAGTTAATTTTGAAGGCGTTAATACCTCATTTCAAGGTCTTGTCGAAAATGTTCTCGACAAACTGAATGAGCTTAATTCTACCTTCGAAACCTACAATAATAACCTTGTTAAAGACGTTATTGAAGCCGTTAATTCCCAAAAAGAGTCCTTGGCTAAAATGTCCTCTGACCTTGAGGAGTTTAAAGAATCTGATACGTCCATTCTTCTAGAGGAAGTTAAACAAAAACTCGCTTCTCTCCATGAAAGTTTGTCCGCTGAACTCAAAGAAATGATTACAACTGCTTCTGACAAGCAGGATATCCAAATATTAAAAGCCGTTTCTATTAAAAATACTGACGGAATTCAACAATTTTTATCTCAAATTCAAGAAGATTCTATCGAGCAAACAAAAGATATTATCAAAAAATTAAAAGAACAAAATGAAATCTTTGAAGACTTAGATTTGGTCGAAAAAATCAACAAATTAGATGTAATCTACGACAACATCAGCATTTTAAACAGCTGGGTCGAAAAAATCGATTTAATAAAAGAAAACTTGAGCTCTGTAAGTGCTAAAATTGAAAACTTCCCTGACGTTCAAAACAAAGTTAATGCGGTTTACAACAATATTTCTGTCTTGAGCGAATGCTCTGAAAAACTTGATAATATTGACGCTAAACTCGACGATTCAACAACAGACAAAGTTGATATTATCTACGAAAACGTTTCTTCTTTAAACGAATGGGCTCAAAAACTTGACGCCATCAATGCCAAAATAGACGATGATACTTCTGATAAAGTTGACGTTATTTACGAAAACATTTCAAACCTTAACATCTGGGCTAAAAAACTGGATAACATCGACAAACAAGTCGCCGAAATAGACTCTAAATTGGCTCAAAAAACATCCTCTCAATTACAAAAAATTGATGAACAATTATCAACTTTGGACTCAAAAGTTGAACTATACGCTCAACCAACAGAAGACGAAGAAGCTAACTCTGATAAAATTGATATTATTTATGAAAATATCTCTCTTCTTAACGGTTGGGCTAATACTCTTGACTCTGTTAATGACGAGGTATCTAACATCTCCAGTTGGGGATTTAAAATCGAAGAAATTAGAGAAAAACTAGAAAACCTTTCTAACGAATTTGAAATCATTACAACTGCAACTAAAGATGATACTGATGAATATATCTACACTCTTTTGGATATTGAATCTGACTTTGCTAAACTTCACTGTGCTCTTGAAGAAAAAGAGCAAGAAAAAAAAGAATTCTTAGAAAATATCACTGAGGTTTCGACCAATACTGTTGAAGATATTCAAGTCATCAAAAATTGCTTTGAAGAATTGAACGACGATATTTCTAGCATCAGCAAAAGAACCAACAAATTGATTTTGACCTCTGATGAAGCAAACAAAACCTTCAACAATCATTTGTTTGAATTTTCAAAACTTATTGATGATTTACACAAAAAAATCGCTGCTTTTAACCCAATTAAACAATATTCTCTACTTGAAAATAAAGCCAACACCATAAAAAAACTAGTGGCTTCAAACCTTGCCTCAAGTAAAAGTTTAAACGAAGCTTTTATCTACCTTGCTGAATGGGTTGATTCTACAGGCTCTATCATAAATTCAATCCAAGAAAATGTTATCAATGTCACTCCGCAACTAGACGTTATGAAAGCTCAAATGAATAATATCGAAGAAAACTCTTCTAAAGTTGATATTATTGAATTAAAAGTTAAATTTGATGACCTTGTCGAAAAATTAAATTCTATCTCAAAAGAAAAAACAGAATTGATTTCATCAAATGTCAATCAGCTCAAATTAACCATGGCTTCTGCTTTAGACAATCAAAAAAATGATATTAAAAACGAAGTAAAAATTGAAATGACTTCGCTTAATAAAGATATTACGTCTAAGCAAGAAGAAAACAAAACAGCTGTAATCACTGCGATTTCAGGTATTCAAAACAGAGTTGAAAATCTTGAAACAAAAATGGATAGTCTTGAAAACAAGTTGAATTCTATCGATGAAAAACTTGCAAAACTTGTCGCAAAAGCTGATGAAGAACCTGAAGAAAACACACCTAACGAACTTGCTGAAATGAAGACTGTTATGGATTTCATCGCTTCTCAAGTGATTTCTGCAAATGAAAACTCTATTAACAACAAGGTTTTAAACCAAAAAATGGAAGTTATGGAGCATCAACTAGCAAAATTTGAGAAAAATATTGCAAGGATTGTTTCATATCTGGATGAAGACTAAAGTTTTCCTAACAGGCTTGATTACGTTCACAATGACAACTAATCCAGAGTGGTGTAAAACATTGTTATCACTCAAAACTAAACATCAAGTTTTTCGAAAACTTTCCTTAAAACTCCATTGTTTGAAGCTAAAAGCTCTGTAGCAACGCTCGTTTCAACACCGTATTTAAGAGTCAAAACAGCTTCTTTTACTTTATATCCATTGTCTTGAAGAACAGTTTTTGCTTTATTTTGCTCAATGCCAACAATCGCCGAAACTATTCTTTCTGCTCTATCTTTTAGTTTTATATTTGTAGGTTTTACATCTATCATATAATTTTCATAAGTTTTTCCGATTTTAATCATTGAAGCTGTCGTAAGCATATTCAAAACAAGCTTTTGAGAAGTACCTGCTTTCATTCGAGTAGAACCCGTAACCACTTCGGCACCTGTTTCAACGCAAATAAAGACATCTGTATTTTGTTTTATCTTTGCATTTCTATTTGACGACACGGAAATACGTTTGCAGCCTGATTTTGTAGCTATTTTTAAGATTTCAACAACGTAATTTGCATTTCCGCTCGCAGAAATTACACAGATTGTATCATTTGAAGATACTTGCAATTTTTTAAAATCAGTTTTTGCGAGTTCAACAGAATCTTCTGCTCCTTCAATTGCATTTCTTAAAGCGATATCACCACCAGCTATAACACCAACAACCATTGAAGATGGGACATTAAATGTAGGTGGGCACTCTGAAGCATCTAAGACGCCCAATCTTCCGCTTGTGCCTGCTCCAAAATATATCAATCTTCCATTTTGCAAAAAATTTTCTGAAATTATATCAACCGCCTTGGCTATTGAAGGTAATTCCGTTTCTATTGTTTGAGCAACTTTTTTATCTTCATCATTGATTATTTTGACAATTTCTAAAGATTCAAGTTTATCAATATCTTTTGATAAAGGATTAACAGCTTCTGTTTTACTAAGTTCTAGCATACCTCAACACCTGTATTTATTGACTTTAGTCCATTTATCACTATAAATTTTTCTGTATCAAATTCATAATTTATTCGTTTTTTTACAACAAAAAAAGTTGGACCGCTACCTGACATCATTGAGCCCTTTACGGATTTTTTCATAAATTGAAGCTCCTCATAATCATTGATAACGGCATTTTCCAAGCTGTTATACAACAAAGAGGCATCAAACTCACCTTTTTTCAATTTTTCTAACATTTTATGGGTATTATCAGGAGATGTTTTATCTTTTAGCTGTGCAAATTTTGTATAAGCTTCCTTAGCTGAAATGCCAAATTTACACGGTTTTACCAGTGAAACGTCAAATTGAACAAAAGGTATAGCTTCTATTTTTTCCCCACGAGATGTGCATAATGCACAGCCACCTTTTAGGCAAAAATTCAAATCAGAGCCCAAAGAAGCACAAATTCCATCAATCTCATCATCAGATAAAGAGTTTAACAATTTATTTAACGCATACAAAACAGCAGCACCATCAGTGCTTCCACCGGCTAATCCTGCTGCCACCGGAATATTTTTTTCTATATTTACCTTTAAATAAATATTTTTAATTCCGGCTTTTTCAAAATATTTATGAGCCGCTTTAAAAACAAGATTGTGCTCATTATAAGGAATTTCAATGGAATTCCCCGTAAGTATAATATTTATACCGGTTTCATTTTCATCAACTTCGACAGTTAAATAATCGTACAAATCAACCGCCTGCATAATACTTTGAAGATTATGGAACCCATCTTCCCTTTTATTTAAAACCTCAAGTGTTAAATTTATTTTTGCGGGTGCTTTTACTTTTATTTTTTTCATAAATTTTCTTTCAATTTTTCTGACAACTCACCTATCGCCTTTATCGACAAGGTTTCACCTCGTATCTCTTGAGGAATATTTAATTCTGTCAGCGTTTCTTCAACTGCATCTTTAGAAAAACCTGCATTTATCAAAGAATTTTTTATGTTTTTTCTTCTCGTGGCGAAACAAGCTTTTGAAACTTTTTTGAAAAAAGTATAGTTTTGCAAACTCAAAAGCGGTTCTTTGTTGACCTCTAATTTTATAATAGCAGAATCAACTTTCGGAGCAGGGAAAAAGCTTCTTGCACCAACTTTTCTAACAATCTCAGGATTAGCCCAAAATTGAGCCAAAATAGTCAACAATCCAAAATCTTTACCCATAGATTTTTCAGTAGCGACAAGCCTTTTGGCAACTTCAAACTGAACCATCAACGTAATTTGAGAAATAGAATTTCTGTTTTTATTATCCAAGTCATCGACTTCGCCCAACAAATGTGCCAAAATCGGGCTTGTAATATAATAAGGGATATTGGCTACAACCTTTAAATTGTTGCCAAACTGAGAGATATCAGTCTTCAAAACATCAGCATGGACAATCTCCAAATTGTCAGCATCTATTTTTTTTATCTCTTTGACCATGTCCTCGTCAAGCTCTATCGCAATTACCTTTTTTGCCTCCTTAACAAGCCTTTCTGTAACAAAGCCAAGCCCTGGACCGATTTCTATAACCGTATCTTCTTTAGTTATACCGCTTGTCTCAAAAATAGCATCTAAGGCTGACTCGTCAACTAAAAAATTTTGACCGAGTCTTTTTTTTGCTCTGAATTTCTTTGCTCTTTCGAAGTAGTTCATGTGTACTTATATAATAATACAAATAGCTAAATGTTTTAATACATTAATTCTGGTAAATTTCATATATGAGCATGATTAATATTAAAAATAAAGAATTAACAAGTAAAAAAGAAATTAGGGATTATTACCTAACTGGTGCAAAGCCTAAACATTTACACAAATTCGGAATGGAATATGAAAGAATAACAACAAACAAAAATGATTTCTCCATAATTCCTTATCACGGCGAAAAAAGCATATTCAGGCTCTTAAGGCAGATTGCATTCAAAGATGAATGGAGCTATTTAGTCGATTTCGGGCAAGTCGTAGGACTAAAAAAAGGACAATCGACAATAACATTAGAACCCGGTGGCCAGTTTGAAATTAGCGTCGCTGCTCAATTTTCTATCAAAGAACTTGAAAAAGAACTTGAAAAATTAACAAAAAAAACTAACGACATTGCAAAAAATCTTAATATTTCTTTCTTAAGCTACGGAATTTCACCCCTAAAAACCTACAAAGATATTTCGCTTATTCCCAAAAGACGCTATGAAATAATGTCGAGAGAACTCCTAGGCGACCATCACTCTAACATGATGCGAGAAACGGCAGGGCTTCAAGTAACAATGGATTACGAAACCGAAACTGACGCTATGAAAAAGCTGCAACTCGGGTTAAAACTCTCGCCCGTCATTTGTGCGATGTTTGCCAATTCGCCTATCTATAACGGTAAACTCTCCGGCTACAAAAGCTATCGTGCACTTGCTTGGCTCTTTACTGACAACAAAAGATGCGGTTTGATTAATGAAAAATTCTTCTTTAATAATATAGATTTGTCTTTTGATGATTATATAAACAAAATCCTCAAAATACCAATGCTTTACATAATGAGAGATAACAAAATCATTGAATTTTCTCAACAAATAGACTTTGAAACCTTTTTAAATCAAGGATTTCAAGGGCACAATGCCAATTTCTATGACTATCTTTTACACGCAAGTCTGTTTTTTCCGGAAGTTCGATTAAACAACTATCTTGAATTCAGAAACCACGATTCTCAAAAAGGTACTATGAAATATGCTCTTGCCGCATTATATAAAGGTATTTTCTTTAACACTCGTTCAATTAGCGATACTATGGAATTGTTTAAAAAATTCAATTATTCGGATTTCGCATTCGCAAGAGAATCAGTCCCAAGGCTCGCTCTTGAAGCACAACTGGGAAGTTATAAACTTCACAATATTGCAAAAGAATTATTGAAAATTGCTTCCATTTATTTAAGAAAAGAAGGCAAAAACGAAAATAAATACCTTGAGCCCTTACAAGAACTGATTAATCAGAACATGTGTCCTGCTGATTTGATAATCAAAAATTGGGAATCTAAATGGAGCCGAAATCTAAAAAAATTGATTGACTCTGTCGCCGACTAAATTTTATGATTGTAAATAATAATTAAGTATCATTTTTTTATCGTTCATTTTTGCCCTTTTCAATACTTATATTTTTGTAGCCAAATTTCATGAAATAGTAAGTAATAATGATAAACCCTCTTTTGCCTGAAACAAAAATTAATGAATGTAGAAGTCACAAAAAGAAAACTCCTTCTTTTAAAGAACTTTCGCAAAACAAAAAGCAACTCATTCCACAAGCTTTATTAATTACTCTTGCGATTTTATCGGCTCAGAATATGTCTTTAGCCCTGAAAAGAAACGAAAATCCACCTTATATAATTGAAGAAAGCTCACAAATGGATGAAAACAAAGACTATTCAGACATCACAATCGTTGCACCGCCAAATATTGAAAACTCAAAACACTATAACGAAAACAGCGAAAATGTATCGGCAATAGCCCACAGAGGCTATAGCCATATAGCCCCTGAAAACACTATTCCTGCCTTCGTTGCCGCAGCTCAACACGGTTTTAAAAAGGTTGAATGCGATGTAAGCTGGACTAAAGACTCCGTACCTGTTCTATTACACGATGAAACAATTAACAGGACAGCCTCTCGCAAAAACGGGTTTCCACTCATTCTCCCTAAAAAATGCAGCAATTTAAACTATAATGAATTATTGGATTATGATTTCGGAAGCTGGAAAGGTTCCCAATATAAAAATACAAAAATCCCTACATTTGCTGAATTTATCGACTGCTGCAAAGAAAATAATTTGCAACCCTACATAGAGCTCAAAGAAACAAAAGGCTTTGACTCTGAAAAAGCCGAAATGCTTGTCAACTACGTAAAAGAAGCAGGTCTTGAAAATGATGTCACCTGGATAAGCTTCAACGCTGATTATCTAAAACTCATAAATGAACAATCCGAAAATTGCCGATTAGGATATTTAACAAAAGATTTTTCATCTGACACTATAAGCACTCTACAATATCTAAATACGACCTTTAATGAGGTCTTTTTAGACATTAAAGCTGCTGCCATTGATGACAAATCCAGTGAAAGCATTCAGGATTCTGGCTTTTATTTTGAAGCATGGACCGTCGATACACCTGACGAACTTGACAAACTTTCCTCGCTCAATTGCAGAGGTATAACTACCAATTATTTTACAAACGATGATGTGAATGAATATTTTTTAAAAAGTGACATAAAATAAACTTCTGAAACAAAAAGAGAACCACTCTTAGGCAGTTCTCTTTTTATATCATTCTATCAGGCTTATGCGATATCTTCTTTTGGTTCAACAGTTGTAGCAGGTTTTGCTTCTTCCAACTTTTTGCTTGTTAAAGACACAACATCTGCACCACTATTACGCTTTTTCACCATATCTGCCGTTACAACGTACTCTTTCAAGTCTTCTTGTGACGGAATATCATACATAATATCAAGCATCAATTCTTCTACAATTGAACGCAATGCCCTTGCACCAGTCTTACGTTTAATAGCCTCTGCAGCTATCAAATTGACAGCATCGTCGTCAAATTTGAGTTCAACTCCATCCATATTCAACAAACATTGATATTGTTTCAACAATGCATTCTTTGGCTTAGTCAAAATCATCTTCAACGTATCTTCGTCTAACGAATCAAGAACTGCATAAATAGGAACACGTCCGATAAATTCAGGAATTAAGCCGAATTTAAGCAAATCTTCAGGTTGCAATTTTTTGAGTAATTTACCTGACTCAATCTCTTTTTCAGCCTGAGTTTTAGGTTTGGCAGCTCCAAATCCTAAAGAACTACCCTCGCCTGCTCTTCTTTCGACAATTTTTTCCAATCCGACAAAAGCACCACCGACTATGAACAAAATATTGCTTGTATCAATTTGAATGAATTCTTGGTGAGGATGTTTTCTTCCACCTTGAGGAGGAACATTCGCCACTGTACCTTCAATCATCTTGAGCAATGCTTGCTGAACACCTTCACCTGAAACATCACGAGTAATGCTCGGGTTTTCAGATTTTCTTGCAATTTTGTCGATTTCGTCGATATAAATAATGCCCCGTTCTGCCTTTTGTGAGTCGTAATCTGCACTTTGATACAATCTCAAAAGGATATTTTCGACGTCATCTCCGACATAACCTGCCTCTGTCAACGTTGTTGCATCTGCAACAGCAAACGGAACATCTAACATTTTTGCCAGCGTTTGAGCAAGCAATGTTTTTCCGCTTCCTGTAGGTCCGACAAGCAAGATGTTACTTTTTTGAATTTCTACGCCTGCTTCGTCTTTTCCTTTTGCTACAGCATTATGTGCTATACGTTTATAGTGATTATACACGGCAACTGATAACACCTTTTTTGCATCATCTTGTCCAACAATAAATTCATCAAGATATGTCTTTATTTCATGCGGTTTTGGAACACTGGTAATGTCAGCCTCTTTTTGTTCTTCTGCTGCTTCTTTTTTATCTTTGTTCTCGAAAAATTCTTCATCTAAGATTTCGTTACACAATTCGACACACTCGTCGCAGATATATACTTCAGGACCAGCAATAAGTTTTTTTACTTGGTCTTGAGTTTTTCCGCAAAATGAACATTTTAGGCGACTGTCATCGTGGTTAACCATTCTTTTCTCCTAGTTTTAGTCGTTTCTATTTTTTTCAATACTGATAACTTTATCAATCATACCATATTCAAGAGCTTCCTCAGGAGTCATGATATAATCTCTGTCTGTATCTTTTTCAATTTTTTTCAATGATTGTCCTGTATTTTTAGCCAAGATTTCATTCAATGATTTTTTAATTCTTACAATTTCTGCAGCTTGAATTTCAATATCAGTTGCTTGACCTTGAGCACCACCTAAAGGTTGGTGAATCAATACTCTTGAATGAGGTAAAGCCATACGTTTACCTTTTGTTCCTGCTGCAAGCAAGAAAGCACCCATTGATGCTGCTTGACCTAAACAGATTGTTGAAACATCTGCTCTTATGTGTTGCATAGTATCAAAGATTGCAAAACCCGCTGTAACACTACCTCCGGGGGAGTTAATATACAACATAATGTCTTTTTCAGGATTTTCACTATCTAATAGCAACAATTGAGCAACTATTAAATTTGCTACCATATCATCAACAGGGGTTCCCAAGAATATAATTCTTTCTCTCAATAATCTTGAAAAGATGTCAAATGATCTTTCGCCACGGCTTGATTGTTCAATAACAACAGGTACAAAGCTCATATTTTTTTACCTTTCTTATATAAGTATACTTATCTTTTATTTTTTGTCAGTAGTATTATACTTCACTTTTGCGTTATCAATCAAAAATTGAGTAACTTTTTGGCTCAAAATTTGTTGTGATAATGAATTTATCAAGTTTTGATTTTTTTGAAGTTCTTTTACGATATTCATTTTATCTGTTTGATAAATTTTTGCAATTTCTTCTACTTTTCTTTCTAAATCCATCGGTTCAACCATTATTTTTTCTTCTTGAGCAATTTTTGCAATAATTAAAGAACTTTTTATTCTGGTTTTAGCTTCAGTACTTAGCTCTTCCCAAACTTTTTCATGCCCTTCTTTTTCAAGCATTTCATCCCAATTTCCGCCTTGCATAGCAACTCTTTGTTGGAATTCACCCATTAAAGCACGAGCTTCACGTTTTATCATAGATTCTTGAATATTTACATCAACATCGCCTGTGATTTTTTCAAATAGTTTTGTAGAAATTCTTTTGTCATTTTCCATTTTTGCTGTGTTATCCAAATATTTTTGGATATCGGCTTTTAGTTCATCTACATTTTTGAAATTACCGACTTTTTTAGCAAATTCATCATTAATTTCAGGAGCGACTTTTTCTTTAATTTCATTTAATTTGATAGCAAATTTTGCATCTTTGCCTTTAATTGTTTCATCATGGTAGTTATCTGGGAATTTCACATCAATAGTAAATTCAGAACCTACTTCTTTATCAACAAGTTGTTCAGCAAAGCCCGGTATAAATGTGCTGTTACCCAAATCAAGAGTATAGCCTTTTGCAGCTCCGCCTTTGATTTTTTCGCCGTCAACTTCACCATCAAAATCAATATTTACAATATCTGTAGCATTTGATTTTCTGCCCTCAACTGTTTTAAATTCTGCATATTTATCTGCTAAAACAGCCAATTCTTTATCTAAGGAATCATCATCATTTTTAAATTCTTCAATTTCGATTTCAACTCCTTTATAGTCACAAAGATTGACTTCAGGTCTTAATTCTAATTTAGCAACAACTGTCAAAGCTTTATCATCAGCAAATGCAAATTCTTCAACAGACGGTTCTGTTACGATATCCAATTTATTTTCATATATAGCTTTTGCAAATATATTTGGCAAAATGTTTTCTAAAACTTCACGTTGAATTGCGTCCACGCCAATATGTTTTTCCAAAACAGGTTTTGGAGCTTTCCCAGGTCTAAATCCCGGTATATTTACTCTTTCTGATAATTTTTTACATGCCTTGTCATATTCTTTTGACGCTGTTTTCGCATCTACTGCAATGTTTAATTTGACTTCATTGTTGTCAAGTTTTTCAATTTCTATACTCATTAGTTCACCTTTTCACATAGTTACTGTAATTATAGTAACTATTATAAAACAAAAATGTAATAATACGAAACATTTTACAAAAAATACTAGATACGGTCGAGTTTGACTGCACAAAGCACCTATAAACATGGTATAATATTAAAAACATTCAAAAGGATATTTTATGAAAAATTTATTTGTTCTTATTTTTGCTTTAACTATCGCAACACCTGCATTTGCATACATAAATATGGGCTCATACGACGCAGGTGCTATTAACAGCATGTACATGCAAGATATAAGAAACTTTGCCAGACAAAAAGAAATACCCAAAATTCTTCAAGACAACAAAGAACAACAAGGTTTTGTACTTGAAAGAGTCAATTTTGTAAATAACCATGCCTTCACTTTCTCTGAACTTGAACAGGTTTTTGAAAAAAAATTAGGCACAACCGTTACCCCCGTCGACATAAATACAATGCGTCGCGAGCTTATGCAGTTTTACCAAAAGAACGGTTATCCCTCTGTATTAGTGAATATAGACTCCCAAGACCCTGATGGCGGCATTGTAACTTACTCCATCAACGAAGGTAATAAAAACTCTGTGCAAATTGAAATTGAACCTCTAAGATAAATCTGTATATCCTTTCTGAAAGCTTCCAAGAGGTTATAATTATTTATTTCCGCTTGTAATATCTAAATATTACAGGTGATTTAGTGTGAAAAAATTAGTTGCATATATATTTATTGTTTGTCTTTTTACATCGACTGCCATCGCTGGAGAAATGCAAGAATATATCCCCCAAGAGCAAGCCACTGAAGCAATAAATCTGGCTCCTGAACAAATTAAAGCTTTATGCACAATGGAAAAAAGACTTTGGGGTAAAGCAAAAGACTCCAATGATTTTTTAAGCCGAATTGAAATTTTAGAACATACCCTCGGTATTAATTCACCCAAAAACACCGCCTCTCAAAGAATAGAAGCCCTTAAACTTGCAAGTTCAAGAAATGCTATCTCAGGAAGTTCTATACCCGTCATGACAAGCAGATACTTTAGGCAACGGGATATCCAGACTTTCGCCCTGAATAAATCTGATGACGTCGGCTTAATCGATGGTCTATTGAGAGCATGGCGTCCTGATTTATACAACCAACTCAAAGAATACCGCCGCCAAAGAGACGAGGTAGACCCTGAATGGTATGAATATAATTAAACTATTTTGCTAAAGCTGTCGCTTTAGATTTTATAAACTCGTAGCCGGATTGCAATGCTTTTAGATTTTTATCAATTAATTGAGATTTTTTATTCTTTAAAACATTTGTAATCACGTTTTTTACATTGTCTAATTTAAAATTTGGCAAAGTTGCAAAAAATGCACCGATAGCCGCCACGTTTGTAGTTCTTATTTCGCCTACCTTATTCGCAATTTCAGTCAATGGTATAAATTTGTAATTAATATCTTTTCTTCTTGGCTTTGCATCTACCAATGAAGAATTTACAAGCATTGTACCACCGGTTTTAACCTGCGATTCAAACCTTTCAAATGAAGGTAAATTCAAAGCTATGACATTTTCAGGAACTTCTATATACGCAGATGCAACTT
Organism: Candidatus Gastranaerophilales bacterium; assembly: GCA_028693235.1. Taxonomy (NCBI): domain Bacteria; kingdom Bacillati; phylum Candidatus Melainabacteria; order Candidatus Gastranaerophilales; species Candidatus Gastranaerophilales bacterium. Next base: position 409,539 of record JAQUVW010000002.1, on the reverse strand, counting down.
CATCATCAGAAAACGAAACCGTACAGTTTACCGTACCACCACGCATTTCTGCACCATAAGCAGGTAACCAACTAATATTTAATCCTTCAAGCATTAATGCTTTCGCTATAATTTGTCCTGCCAGCAAGACTCCTTGACCGCCGAAACCGGCTATGACCAAACTTGAATCCATTTTAAACTCCCTCTGATATATCTTTATAAACACCAGGCACAAAGACTTCACTCATTTCGCCACGAACTCTTTCGTGAGCCTCTTGAGGAGTCATTTTCCAATTGGTTGGACAACTTGCCAATACTTCTACAAAACCAAATCCTAAGCCTTTAACTTGTGCCTCAAAAGCTTTTTTAATAGCTTTTTTTGTTTCATTGATAGCTTTTGGATTATCAACACTGACTCTTGCCACATAAGCGGCTCCTTCAGCTTGAGATATAACTTCTGACACTCTAACAGGATAACCTGAAATCTCAACTTTTCTTCCCTTCGGAGTTGTTGTTGTGACCTGCCCTAACAAAGTTGTAGGACCTGCTTGTCCTCCAGTCATGCCGTAAGTTGTATTATTAATACATATTGAACTTACTTTTTCGTTACGAGAAGCTGTGTGCACAGACTCACCCATTCCGATTGAAGCAAAGTCGCCATCACCTTGATATGTAAATACAAATTTATCAGGTTTTGAGCGTTTAACCCCTGTTGCAACTGCGGTTGCTCTACCATGAGGAGCTTCAACTATATCAAGGTTCAAATAATCATCTAAGAATACCGAACACCCGACTGAAGCAACTGCAATAGTATTTTCTCTGACTCCTAGTTCGTCCAAAACTTCTGCAACCAGTTTTAAGACGACACCATGGTCGCAACCCGGGCAAAAACTGAATTTAAAATCATCTCTTATTGATTTAGGTTTTTCAAAAACTAATTGTTCCATTATTTTGCACTCATTTCTGTATAAGCATCTTCTATTTGAGCATATATTTCTTCGACTGTCATCATTTTGCCGGCAGCTCTACCGTAGAATTTTACAGGAGTAGCCGTCTCGACAGAAGCTCTGACGTCTTGAACCATTTGTCCCATATTGAGTTCAACATCTAATATCATATCGACTTTAGATGCCAATTTTGCAATCTCTTTTTGTGGGAACGGATTTAACATAATCGGTCTGAAAAGTCCGACTTTCATTCCATTTTCTCTTGCTTTTCGTATTGCGGATTTTGTAATTCTTGCAATACTTCCAAAAGCAGTAACTGCAAGCTTCGCATCATCAAGTTTATATTCTTCAAACATATTTTCTTCTTGTGCGATTTGTTCATATTTTCTGAATAGTTTTTCAACTCGTCTTTCAAGCACAACAGGATCTCGCTCAATAGTGCGAATACATCTGGGCTCTCTATCTTTCGCACCGTCTAATGCCCAAGAAGATTGATCGATTTCAGGATAAGGATATTCTCCGAAAACAGCAGGCTCCATCATCTGCCCAATCATTCCATCAGCTAACAAGCATACAGGCGTTCTGTATTTTTGAGAAACATAAAAACATTTATAAGTTAAATCGATACTTTCTTGAACGTTTGAAGGAGCAAAAACGATAAGTTTGTAATCGCCGTTGCCACCACCTTTGGTAGCTTGAAAATAATCACCTTGGGACGGATGAATATAACCGAGCCCCGGACCGCCTCTCATAACGCTCATCAAGACGCAAGGCACTTCGTCACCACACAAAAAAGATAAACCTTCTTGCATAAGTCCGATTGCACAAGATGAAGATGAGGTCATAGCTTTTATACCTGTCGAACCTGCACCTATCAACATATTTATAGCAGCCACTTCACTTTCTGCCGATACAAAAGCTCTGCCCATTTCAGGCATTTTTCCACTCAAGTATTCCCCGACCTCTGTTTGCGGCGTAATCGGATAACCGAAATAAGCTTGACAACCGGCATTGAGAGCCGCTTGAGCCATCGCATAATTACCCTTTAAAAGTTCTTTTTCTTTAATCATTTATCTATAGACCTTTTCAATAGCTAAATCAGGACAGGTCTTGGCACACACGGCACAACCGATACATCCTTTTTCTTCGTTAAACGTTATCGGATAACACCCTTTCATATTTAATGAAGTGTCTTTCTCAATACATTTTTTAGGGCACACATCAAGGCATAAATAGCACGCTTTGCATCTTTCCCTGTTTACAATAATTCTACCCATAACGGATTTCCTAGCACAATATTCTATATCAACAATATTATACTCCAAACAAATAAATAAAAGTCCATATTTACAAATCTTCTTATTTCGTGAACAATAACACATGTAAGCCGTTAATCGTGACAAATGACAAGAAAGGCAACAATGACTACCACTTTGACCTACACAGAAGCTATTGAGCAAAGCCAATATATAGAAATAGCTAATATCAGCAAAAAAATATGGAACAAACATTACTCAAAAATCCTGACACAAGCCCAAATTGACTACATGTTGGCAAAATTTCAATCAGAAGACGCCATTAAAGACCAAATAAAAAATGAAGATTATTCATATTTTATAATATCTGAAAACAACAAAACTATCGGCTACTTCGCATACAAACCGGACAAGAAAAGCCTTTTTATCTCTAAAATATACCTCCTTGATGAATTTCAACACAAAGGTATTGGTGCAAAAACTATCGCTTTTCTCAAAAGAAAAGCTGTTTCGCTGGGGCTAAAAACCTTATTCTTAACAGTAAATAAACATAATATTAATTCCATAAACGCTTACAAAAAATATGGGTTCATAATAGAAAACTCAATAATTACGCCCATCGGCAACAATTTTGTCATGGATGACTTTGTCATGGTTTTAAATTTTTAATTAACAAAATTTATACCAGTATTACTTTTTTGTGACTTTTATTATTTTATGCTAAAATTTAATCGGAGAGGGGTATTTGTCAATGCCAAGAAAGAAAATTATTGAAATTGTACTGGATGTTGAAACTACAGGACTGGATTATACCAGAGAAAAAATGGTTGAATTTGCTGCCGTTAGGCTTGAAAACGGCAAAATTAAAGATGAATTTCAAACACTCATCAATCCTGAACAACATATAAGGAAATCAAGCATTGCCATTCACGGTATTACAGAAGACATGGTTAAAGACGCCCCTACGGAAGCTGAAATTATGCCGAAAATTATGGAATTTATCGGTGAGTACCCTATAGTTGCCCACAACGCAATTTTCGACTGGAGCTATATCAACGAAGCCTGCCTTCGTCAATTCGGAAAAGGTATCCAAAATCAACGCATTGACAGCCAAATGATGTTTAAAGAAATCTATCCCGACCTCGAATCTTGCGGACTTGAAGCACTTATGAAAAAATTCGATGTCAAATACGATACAAGACATAGAGCAATGGCTGATACCGTAGGACTTGCAATGGCATACCCTAAGCTTAAAAAACTCTATGAAAAAAAATACGCTTGGCAACTTCAGCAAATCGACAACGTCGAATATCTCTTTGAGAGATATTTGAGAATTCAAGGTGCCGTACAAACACTTCAAGCTGAAATGCAAGATTTGAAATCTATCTTCAAGCTATATTTTGAAGAAGGCGGTGAACCTATCACCTCTACTTCAGGCGAAACTCTTGTCTACCAACTAAAACACGGTTTCGGATATGATTTTATGGAAATTAAAGATGTTTTAGACGAAATCGGTGCTCTAAACAAAGCCGTTAAACTAAATCATGGCTTTATCGACAGACTCGCATCAGGTTTGAGCCTAAAAGAAGAAATAAAAGAAAAAATCAAAAACGCAAGACACGAACTCTCTGAAACAAGAAATATTCAAGTCTTAAAACCTGACAGAAGAGCAGACTCTAATCATAACTAGCTTTTTAAGCTTATTTTTGCCTGCGAAATTTAACATTAGTTTACAAAAAATAAACGATTTTAGCAACTTTGTGTGTTTATACCCTTTTTAGCAATCAGTGAGAATAGGAGTTAGAAAATTGAAATTTATCCACGAAATTTTCAAAACAAATGCAAAAAAATACGGTAGCTGCATCGCCGTAGAAGATTCATATTCAGGTTACACTGCAACATACCGCCAATTATATAACGACATTATGAAAGCCGCTTCCGGACTTCAAGCATTAAATATCGAAAAAGGTATCCATATCGCTCAATTCAGCGAAAATTCTTCCAAGTGGCTTGTTGTAGACCAAGGAATTTTTAACAACGCAGCAATTAATATCTTGCGAGGCTCTTTGGCTCCAATTGCAGAACTTGAATACATATACAATCACTCTGATAGCCAAGCCCTCGTCACTGATAGCTTGAAAGTCATTGACGGATTGAGCCATTTGCTCGACTCTGCCAGATTTGTCATCTATATCGGTAATGAAAAAATTCAAAAAAATTATAATTTTAAAATTGAAACCTTTGATTCCCTTTTGGCTTTGGGCGAAAACAAAGAGTTCCAACCGGTCGAAATTAAAGGCGAAGATGTAGCTTCTTTAATCTACACCTCAGGCACAACTGGGAACCCAAAAGGTGCTATGCTTACTCAATATAATCTTGCCTCACAAATTGAAGGTTGCAATGCAGCTCTTGACCTTAAAGAAACAAAAACTCTAACCGCTGTCCTTCCGATTTGGCACGCCTACGAAAGAACTTGCGAATATTACATCTTCTCAATAGGTTCTCATGTTTGCTATACAAACGTCAAAAATTTCAAAAAAGATTTAAAACGCTACAGACCTCACTACCTCATTGCGGTTCCCAGACTTTACGAGGCTGTTTATGACGGAATTCAATCAGAATTAAGGAAAAAACCTCAATTTGCTCAAAATATTATTAATGCAATAATTTCCGCCTCAAGCAAACGGGAAATCGCAAGAAGAATACTTGAAGGAACTTGCATTTATAACCAAAATCCTACATTTATTCAAAAATTGTGTAGTCAAATTATATCTTTATCACTATCACCAATCGATGCTCTCGGCAAATTTGTTATTTACAAAAAATTTAAAGAAGCTATGGGTGGTCGTTGCGTTACCGGCATCGCCGGCGGCGGAGCTATGGCAAAACATATAGAAGACTTCTTCAAAGCAGTCGGAATTCAAGTTTGTGTAGGCTACGGTTTGACTGAAACTTCACCGGTTTTATCCGTCAGAAGACAAAGTAATTGCAAAGCATATTCATCCGGACCTGCTTTCAAAGATACTCAATTTATGATTGTTGACACAGAAACTATGAAACCTCTAAATAAAGGCGAAAAAGGTTTAGTTTTGGTCAAAGGTCCTCAAATAATGAAAGGCTACTACAAAAACCCTGAAGCTACAGCTAAAGTAAAATTGGCAAACGGCTACTTAAACACAGGAGATATCGGATGGCTTACAGAAGATAACTACCTAGTTTTAACAGGAAGAGCTAAAGATATCATCGTCCTTTCTAACGGCGAAAACATTGAACCTGAAGCAATTGAACAAAGCTGCATGACCAGCCCCTTTGTTAAACAAGTCGTTATCGCCGGGCAAGATAAAAATGCCCTAAGTGCCCTCATTGTACCTAACATGGAAGCAATCAACGAAATAGCTCAAAAAAGACATATCACCAATCCTTTGAATAATTCACAACTTAAAAATGAAATATTAAAAGAGTTAAGAACAAAAGTCCAAAACAGAGAAACTTTCAGAAGCCACGAAAGACTTGCCAATTTCGATTTCGTTGAGGAAGAATTTACTCCCCAAAACGGCATGATGACTATGACTGCAAAAATTAAAAAGAATGTCGTCTACGAAAAATATAAAGAAAAAATTGATGCAATGTATAAATAGTTTACACAGGCGTTACGCCATCTTATGTTTAGTTTATAATATTTTTAAGTCAGAAGATTTCGTTTCAGGACGAAATCTTCTTCTTTAAATACAAAATAACAAAAAGGATTTTAAATGTTTTTAGATAAAGCTAAAATTAAGTTACTATCAGGTACAGGCGGAAATGGTATGGTCGCTTGGAGAAGAGAAAAATTTGTCGACAAAGGCGGACCGGCAGGTGGTGACGGTGGTCGTGGCGGAGATATCTATCTTGTCGCAGACGAAAGCATGACTACGCTTATGGATTTTAAATTCAAATCAATATTTAAAGCAGACGACGGCGAAAACGGCAGAGGAAAAAGCCAAATAGGTCGTGGCGGTAAAGACCTCTATGTAAAAGTACCGATTGGAACCATTGTTAAAGATTTAGAAACAGGCAAAATCATTGCTGACTTTACAACTCCTGAACAAACTATACTTATAGCTAAAGGTGGTCGTGGCGGTCGTGGAAATATTCGTTTTGCAACATCTCAAAAAAGAGCTCCACAATTCTGCGAACCGGGTGAACCAGGAGTCGAAAGAAGCATTGAACTTGAATTGAAACTTATCGCAGATGTCGGTTTATTAGGTATGCCTAACGCCGGCAAGTCAACTATCATAAGCGTAATTAGTTCTGCTAAACCTAAAATCGCAGATTACCCTTTTACAACACTCGTTCCTCATCTTGGGGTTGTAAAAAAGCCTGATGGCGATGGATTTGTTGTCGCTGATATCCCCGGACTCATTGAGGGTGCATCTGACGGGATAGGTTTGGGGCATGAATTTCTACGCCACGTAGAAAGATGCAGATTCCTTATTCACGTCGTCGACTTGACTCAAGATAACCCTATCGAAAATTTCAACACCATAAATAATGAACTTGCAAAACACGGCACCAGATTGTCTGAAGTATATCAAGTTGTTGCTTTAAATAAAATTGACTCCATAGATGAAGAAACTGCTCAAAAATACTTGAAAAAATTCAAAGAATTAGCTAACGATGTATTCTTGATTTCTGCAGCCACAAACCAAAACATAAAACCTTTCCTTGATTTTGTTATTCAGAAAGTTGACGAAATACCCAAACCCGAAAGCGAAGTTGAAGTGGAAGAAGATACTGGTGCTTTTGATAACGATGACAGTGCTTATAGCATCTATAAAGTTGATAAAAACTCTTTCGTAGTAGATGGAGGAAAACTTCTTCGACTTGCTAACGTTACCGACACTAGAAATACTGACCAATTATATAGATTTCGGAATATCTTAAACGCCATGGGCGTCTACGAAGCACTAAAAAATGCCGGTGTCAAAGACGGTGACAACGTAAAAATAGGACATATTGAATTTAACTATTTGGAATAAAAACGGTTTTAAAAAACTAAACTTCACACTAAAAATTAACTAAATCTTTCAAATCTATTTTAAGGGCTTTTGATATATCCAACAAGGTATTTAATGAAGGTCGCGAGTAGGCTACTTCTATTTTTCCCACAAAATTAATGCCTTTATTTATCCTATCTGCGAGTTCTTGTTGTGTAATATCGAGTTCTAAGCGTCGTTCTTTTATCCTTCTACCCAATTTTACATAAAACTGTTCATGCATATTTTCAGCATAAACGTAAACTTTCATTAAATATACGTTCTAACTATACGTACGTAGGGTATAATATAAAAACAATAGAAGTTGAATGAAAATATGAAATCAAAGTTAATAATAGATATCAATTGGATTTTAAATATACAAAATATATTATCTCAAGATATTCCATTTCCACCGCTCAAAGATGAAACATTATCTTTTTTAAAAAGCACATTTAGCCATTTTGAGATAATTTTATTTACTGAACTGAATTGCGAAATTGTAAAAATATGGCTTTGCCAAAATAATATAGATAAATATATTTCAAGAATAATCAAAATTACTACAAACGAAGTTTATTCGCAAAACGAAAAAGCTATTGAATATTGCACTCCTGATTTTTTACAAAAATTAATCTGAGTCTTTTAAACATTGCTTTTTAGCTTTTTTCCAAAGACAATCCCATTCTTCAAAAGAATTATCGGATAAATTTTTATCACACAATACTTCCATTGTTTTAAATCGTTTGATAAATTTTTTATTAGCTTTTAATAAAGCTTGTTCAGCGTCAATTTTGTTCCAACGTGCAAGATTAACTATTGCAAATAATAAATCGCCTAGTTCTTCTTCTTTGTGTTCTTTAGTTTGGGCTTCTTGAAACTCTTGCAACTCTGAATGAACGCAATCTAGCAACTGCTGCTCATTTTGCCATTCAAAGCCGACGGTTACAGCCTTTTTACTGATTTTTTGAGCACTCATTAAAGCCGCTTGCGACTTAGAAACGCCATCCATTAAGGAGGTTCTATGCGGTTTTTCTTGTTTTTTCAATTTTTCCCAATTATCAAGGATTTCTTGTGTATTTTTAACTTTCACATCTCCGAATACATGTGGGTGTCGGTGTATCAGCTTGGTCTTAATGTTATCTGCGACATCTTCGATATTAAATTCATTATCTTCTTTTGCAATTTGAGAATGCAAAATAACCTGCAGCAAAACATCACCGAGTTCTTCTTGCAAGTGTTTGGAATCATTGTTATCAATGGCATCTACAGCTTCGTAGGCTTCTTCAAGCATATTGCGTTTCAACGAAGAATGAGTTTGCTCTCTATCCCAAGCACAACCATTCTCTGAGCGAAGCGTTTCTATTACTTTAATCAATTCTTCTAAATTCGGATAATTACTCATTTATTTCACCATTTGATCCACTGTCATTATCAAAATACCTTGACCGCCAATAGCCTTAAGGTGTTCAATACTATCATATACTTTTTCTTTATCAACAACAACATGAACTACAGCCATATCTTCATTTCCTAAAAGAGTTGTTACAGTGGGAGCTGAAAGCCCTGGTAAAAATTCTTTCAACTTTCCTAAAGAGGCTTTTGGAATATTTACCATCAAATATTTTTTTTCTTTGGCGTTAATCACAGATTCCATGGCTCTTAACAAGCTCTTTGTCATTTGGCTTTGTTCTTGAGTTAAATTTTTTCTTGCAATAACAATAGCGGTTGATTCAAGGATTTTATCAATAATTTTCAATCTATTAGACTTCAAAGTTGACCCTGAAGACGTAATATCAACAACAACATCAGACAATCCCAAACGAGGAGTAATTTCTGTTGCACCGGAAACTTCAATAATTTTTGGTTTTTTACCCTTTGACTCTAAATAATCTCGTGCAATATTAGGGAAAGATGTTGCAACTTTGATATTTTCAGGCAAACTTTCAGTATCATTGTACCCGTCTTCTTCCTTTACAGCTACAACCATTTCACAATAACCGAAATCCAAGTCCATAATTTTGTCTACATCTGCCTTTAGTTCAGTTACAATATCAAAGCCGGTAAATCCTAAATCTGCTACATTATCCTCTACAAATCTCGGAATATCTTGCGTTCTTACAAAAATAATAGAATATTTGCCGTCTTTAGTTGTTACTTGAAGCGTTCTATCACCTTTTGTCGGAAAATTCAATCCTGAACAATTCAACAAATCATATATTTTTTCTGACAATCTTCCTTTATTAGGAATAGCAATTCTTAAAACTTCCATATTTTCCCTTTTTCTTTTATCTCATGCTCTTATTCTACCACAACTAACAAAAAGCCAGAAGAGTAGTTGCCATAACAAAAAAATATGCTATAATGAACGATGAAATTTAAGCATAAACTCCAATTAATATAACTATTTTACTCAATATTGAGAACACGAGGCATACTTACTACTTAATAAAAGAAAAGGGGTAATATGAAAATTAACGCAGTTGACCAAAACAATGTCTTTGGTCCGTTTCAACCTAACAGAAATGAAAATAATAAACATTTTCAATCAACACCTATAGCTTCACAACATATTGAAAGTGACTCTTTCATAAGTGAAAAAAAAGCTCAAACAGCTAAAAATATAGTTGTTATTGGTAGTATTGCAGCTTTGGTTACTGCCGGTCTTATGATTTTAAAAGGCAAACCTGATAAACTTGCAAAACAAGCTGATGATGTAATGTCTTCTTTTAGCAAATCTGCAGATGATATAGTTGAAGACATAATGGTTTAAAAGAAAAAGACCTTTCAACAAGGTCTTTTCTTTTTCTTTTTATTTTATTTAACAGCTACTTATGAACCTGAAACAATGATTGTAAAATCACTCTTTACGCAATAAGTTCTGATGGGGTCGTAGACGAATTGAGAATGTTTTACTTCAGGAATCTTCTTCTTTAACGAATTTACAAACTCACCCGTAACCGCTGCATTATGTCCGATAACTTGAGAATGCGGCAAGTGTGCTCTACCTATACAATTAACTTCGTAGCCGTTTTCTTTAAGCTCTTCTTTTATTCGCATTGCTTCTGCTTCTTTGTCAAATGAATACATAATACCTGCTACCAGCTGTTTATCTTCATAAGAAGCTTTGTGCCTGTATATCATTCTATCTACAACTTCTTGAGTTTTTTCAGGGTCTAAAATCCAATAACTTATATACCCTTTTTTATTTGGAGCACCCGGTAGAGTTGCAACCTCAATGCTATCCAAATCGATACCACGCATTAGAGCAGCATATTGAGATAACTGATACAAATTCATATCGGTTTTTATGTAAGAATTTGCTATTTTTAAAGCTTCCGGAATCTTCGTAATGGCTTCGGGTGTTTGCAATTTTTCCATTAACGCTTTCAAGAACCATTGCTGTCTTGAAGTCCTTCCGATATCGCCGAGTCCGTCTTTTCTGTAACGAAGATATCCTTCAACATCTTTGCCGTATAAAACATGAACACCCTTGTTCAAGTTGATATGCAATCCGCCTGCATTGTCGTTATAATACATATCTTTTTCAATATAAATAGGAACTCCACCTATTGTATCAACAAGTTTACGAACTCCGGCAGTGCTAATAACAATATAGTTATCAATTCTTACGCCCAAAGTATCTTCTATAGTTTTTTTAGTCGTCTCAACTCCACCCAAAGCATGTGCGGCGTTAATTTTTTGCACACCATGCCCGTTTGCGACATAGACCTTGCTATCTCTAGGAATTGATATTGCATTGACACTATGAGTATGAGGGTCTATATTAAACAACAATATTGTATCTGAGCGAGTACCTTTAAAAGGATCACTGTTTTCACCGTTTGAATCAACGCCCAATACCAAAATATTTTGTTTTCTGTTTAAAAATTGCAAATTGAAATTTTTAGAATCTGAAGGTAAGTATTTTTGGACAAATGCCATCAAAGACTCTTTCAACGCCATAGCTTCTTCTGAATCATTTGTAAATACATAATACAAAAAAGCACTCACTGACATCACCACTGATATCAACACGAGTACCATTATCGTCTTGCCGAAATTATCTTTTGGCTTTTTCCTCGTTTCGTTATAATTCAAAAAAGCATTATACTGATCTTCTTTATTTCTAAGTTCTTTCATATGTTTCTAGCTCTCTACTCTCGTTATATTTATAAATAATATTAATTTAATAATAATATTTTACTTCAAAAAATATTATTACAAATAGTAGCAATGAATTATTTTACAGAAATTTTGCAATTGAAGTTAAATTAATTTTGAGTTATGGTTGAAAGTGTGTATTGATACGATTCTAAGGGACGAAGAATGAAAGACTCTAAGTTAATAATTAAACAAGCAGAAGATAAAGTTTTTAATCAATTTAAAATTGTTGATGAAATTAAAGAAATTAATCAAGAAAAAGTCTTAAAAGCTTTCATAAAAAATAAAGTCGGAGCAGAACATTTCGCATCAGTGTCAGGCTATGGTCACGATGATATGGGGCGTGATGTCTTAGATAGAGTATTTGCAGATGTTTTCAAGGCAGAAAAAGCAATGGCTCGCCCTCAATTTGTATCAGGAACTCACACGCTTGCTTGCTGTCTGTTCGGCAATTTAAGACATGGCGACAAACTCATTTCCGTAGCCGGTGCTCCTTATGACACAATGGAAGAAGTTATCGGAAAAAGAGGTGATAAAAAATCCTCTCTAATTGGGCATGGCGTTCTTTATGATGAAGTACCGCTAAAAGACGGCATTGACATAGATTTTGAAGGCATTGACAAGGCTATTGATAAAAACACAACAATGATTCTTATCCAACGTTCAAGAGGTTACTCTCAAAGACGCTCTTTGAGCATTGAAACAATTAAAAAAATTGTCGAAATAACAAAAAAGAATAATCCTAATTGCATTTGTTTTGTAGACAACTGCTACGGCGAGTTTGTCGAAGCCTTAGAACCACTTGAAGTAGGAGCAGACTTGATTGCAGGGTCATTAATTAAAAACCCCGGTGGTGGACTTGTAGAAGCAGGTGGCTATGTTGCAGGGAAAAAAGAATATGTTGACCAAACCGCATACCGACTTACAGCACCAGGCATTGGAACAGAAGGGGGTGCCATGTACAACCAATCAAGATTGATGTTCCAAGGTCTTTTTATGGCACCGTCAATTGTTGCAGAATCAGTTAAAGGGGCAATATTAGCTTCTCAAGTTTTTGAAGATATAGGCTTTAATTCAACGCCGCTCCCGACAGAACACAGAACAGACATAATCCAAACAATAAAATTTGGTGAAGAAAAACCACTTTTAGCTTTTTGTAAAACGCTTCAATCATTATCTCCGGTGGAATCATATTTAACCCCAATTCCTGATGAAGTCCCCGGGTATGATAACAAATTAATCATGGCAGGTGGCTCTTTTATTGAAGGCTCCACAATTGAACTTTCAGCTGACGGCCCTGTTCGTCCGCCTTACGCTGCTTATATGCAAGGCGGGCTAAATTACGCCCATGTAAAAATTGCAATCCGTGGCATTTTAGACGAACTTGCAAAACATGAAAAAGAATAAAGTTATATTCTATTCAATGTTTTAGTATCAAAGAATAAAAATTTATTTGAGTCTGCTTTCAACGTTATATCCCCGGAAACATCTGTCATTGGAGGCATTTTAGCACAACATTTTTTGCCGTTTGCTATGAAATACACAACTCTTTCACTACCTAACATCTCCGAGATATCAACAGGTGCTTTAAACTCGCAATTAGGAACATATTCTGATAAATTTTCAGCTCTTATTCCAATTAAAACTTCATTATATCCTGACAAAAGATGTTTTTGTTCATCATTCAAATAAATCTTAACCCCATTGATTTCAACAGCACCCTCAATAATTTCAGAAGGAATAAAATTCATAGCAGGAGAACCTAAAAAGCCACCCACGAAAGTATTTGCCGGTAGATTGTAAATCTTATCAGGAGTATCAACTTGTTGAATAATTCCCTTATCAATAACAGCGATTCTATCGCCCATCGTAAGAGCTTCCGTTTGGTCATGGGTTACATATATAAACGTTGTTTGGAGTTTTTGATGTAATTTTTTGATTTCAGCTCTCATTTGAACCCTTAATTTTGCATCAAGATTAGATAACGGCTCATCCATTAAAAATACCTTTGGTTCACGCACGATAGCTCTGCCCAAAGCAACTCTTTGCCTTTGTCCGCCGGATAATTGCTTAGGCTTTCTATCCAACAATTCATCTAAATCTAATGAACCGGCAACTTTCAAAACTTTTTCTTTAATTTCATCTTTTTTATATCCACGCATTTTTAACGGAAATGCAATATTTTCAAATACGGTCATGTGAGGATACAACGCATAACTCTGGAAAACAAAAGCTATATCTCTATCTTTTGGGTGAATATTATTTACACATTTATCCTCGATAAAGATTTCACCGTCTGTTATATTTTCAAGCCCTGCAATCATTCGCAAAAGGGTAGATTTGCCGCACCCTGATGAGCCGACAAGCACCAAAAATTCTTTATCTTCAATCGACAAACTAACTTTATTTATAACCTTTTTGTCGCTATTATCGTATATTTTTGATACATTTTTTAATTCAACTTTTGCCATTTTATACTATTCTTTCTTAGCAAACTTGAGAGTCATTTTTTTCTGCATCGTCTAAATACTCAAGTTGCACAGGATTTTTTTCTACTGGAATAATTATAGAATAAACAGACTCTTTTAAAAGCTCAGAATCAACCCAAATTAATCCTTTTAATTGTTTAACAAATTCTTTTGTTATTCCCAATAAAAGTCCTCTCAACAAATGCTTTTTAGCATTTTTATCAATTTGTATATATGGATCAAAAATGTCTTTCATTTCATCTTTCGAAATACCGGAACCAGTATCTCGGACTTGTATCAATAAAAATTCATTTTTTTCTGAATCAGTAGGAACTTTTATTCCTTTTTCAATAAAATATTCAAATTCTGGATTTGCAAGTTTTACCTTAACGCCACCCAAATCGCAAGAAAGAACAGCATTTTCTAACAGATTAAGCAAAATAGTTTTGACAACAGTTTCATCAGAATAACAATTTTTTCTCGTCAGTTCTTCTGTATCCAAATCTATTGAAAGTCTTTTTTCGTCAAGCTTTGCCTTAACTTCATTTATCGCAATGCTTGCAGTATTGGTAATATCAAAGTTTTTAAAACTTATTTCATACAAATCGGCTTCGATTTGGGACAAATTTATAACTTTATCTAAAAGTTGAAGCAACTCGGATGAGTTTTTGTGTATAATTTTCAAATATTTTTCTTGTTTGTCATTAATATCGCCCCCCAAACCTTCTAAAATAGCTTGAGAAAAGCCGATAATAGAATGCAAAGGTGAGGTTAAATTGTTAGACATTTTGTGCAAAAATTCATTTTTATTATATTTAACTTTTTCGTCTTCTTCAATTTTTCGCTCAAGGGATTTGACCATTTTATGATTTGACGTCACATCTAAAATAACAACCAAATATTTATCTTCGTCGGGCAATTTTTCTGATTTAATCTCAACGTATTTTTCATCGCCTTTTTTTGATTTCAAAAAGAAAATTCGTTTAAGCTGTTTTTCCTCGTTTAATTTTATATCCTCATTCGGGAAAAAATCGTACAAACTTGTTATTTCTGACACTTCAGCTCCACACAAAAACAAAGCCGCAGGATTGGCGTAAGATACATTACACTCAACATCTGTAATAAAGACAGCCTCGGGACAAAAATCAAGGATTGCAGACTGTTTTGAGAACAATTGTTTAAAAAGACCCATAGAAAATACCTATCTAATCTATCGTCTCTGTTTCCTGTATTTAGTCATACGAAACAGAACACACGAATTCTAGCATATTTTTTATACTTTGTTATCATCTTTTAAGTGTAGAAATAAAAAAAAAGGCGGAGATTTCCGCCCATTAAACCGGTTCGAGTTATATTCACCATCTTTTGTATTATCAATTGAGATAATCTTTAAGATGATAAAACTCTTCCCTTCCTCTCAACTTTTTGATTGCAGTTCCTTCTATTTGCCTAATTCTCTCCTTTGAGAACCCTAATTTTCTCCCTAGCTCCTCTAATGTCTTGGGCTGCATACCATCAAGCCCAAATCTGTTTATTAATATAATACGTTCTTTTTCATTCAACTCATCTAATAGCTTCTTTATATCGTAGCTCAAAAAATATTTTTGAGCCTTAAAATCAGGCGATTTAAAAACCTCATCAGGAATATAATCTTCAAGAACTAAATTGTCCGCAACCGGCGTATCCAAACTTATCGGCTCACGCATCATGGCTTTTTTTATTACGCTGATTTTTTTAGGGGTAAGCTTCATAGCCTTTGCCAGTTCTTCATCTGTAGGCTCTCTGCCGAGTTCACAAGAAAGAGTCAAATTAGCACGTCTTAAAGCTCTTATTTTATCAGCCATGTGAACCGGAATTCTTATTGTGCGTGAATTATTTGCAATAGCCCTGACAATGGTTTGTTTTATCCACCAAGTCGCATAGGTACTGAACTTGAATCCTCTTTTATAGTCAAATCTCTCTGCTGCCCTGATTAACCCCAATGACCCCTCTTGAACCAAATCCATAAAAAGAACGCCCTGACCGACATATTTTTTAGCGATACTAACCACAAGCCTTAGATTAGCTTGTACAAGTTTTTTCTTAGCAACTAAAGCACTTTTTATATCACCTTCTTGAATGGTCTTTCCTAACGTTTTTTCATCTTCGGCTTTTAAAAGACGAACCTTGCCAACATCTTTCAAATACATTTGCAATAAATCGTCTTTGTGAGCAATACTGTTAAATGATACTTCTTCTACATTTTCTTCGTCGTCACTTCCTTTAATAATAAAATCATTCTTCAATGCGTTTGCTGAATATTTGTTTTCATAAGATTCTGCAAAACAAACTCCCATCACTTCTCCACGAATGTTTTTTACACTCATATCAACTACTCTCCTTCGGTTTATAAGTAGTTTGACGAGAATTAATGAGAATTGTTTCTATTTTTAAGTTAATCGCTTTACGTTAGTTAATAATTTTATAAACCAAACTTTGCTTCGGTGGTTTTTCAGCAGTAAACGCAAAAGCTTCCTTTATCAAAGCTTCTGAATCAGGTATCAAAGCTTCATTATTGGCATATATAGTGGCATAAGTTTCACCTTTTTTCACTTCTTCGCCATATTTTTTATCCAAATAAACACCTACAGCATAATCTATAGAATCTGTTTTCTTTTCTCTGCCTGCACCTAATGCCTTAGAGGCTTTTGCAATAGAAAGAGCATCAATATTTTTAACAAATCCTGAATTTTCAGCCTTAAGCTCATACGTATATTTCGCCTGAGGAAGCAAGCTGTAATCGTTGATTACATCAGGATTTCCATATTGAGAAACAATGATTTCTTTTAACTTTTCTAAAGCCTTTCCGCTTTTAATCAACTCTTCAAGATAAGCTTTTCCTTCATGAATTTCCTTGAACATGCCTGTTTTAACAAAGCTTACACCAGCAAGCTCGAAGGTTAATTCTTCCAAGTCTTCAGACATATTACCTTTTAAGAACTCAATTACTTCTTTAATTTCAATTGCGTTACCGACAGCACGCCCCAAAGGTTGATTCATCGAACTTATAACAGCACAAATATTTCTCCCTAAACGCTTACCGACCTCCACCATTATCGTAGAAAGTTTTTCCGCTTCTTCGGGAGTTTTAATAAATGCACCTGAGCCGTATTTAACATCTAAAATAATATGATTTGCACCTGATGCAATTTTTTTAGACACAACAGAAGATGCAATCAAAGGAATAATATCAACGGTTGATGTAACATCTCTCAATGCATACAATTTGCCGTCAGCAGGAGCTAAGGATAAGGTTTGAGAAGCAATAGCCGCCCCAACCTCTTTGACTTTTTTCTTAAAATCATCGATATCTAAATTTGTTTTAAAGCCCGGAATTGAATCCAATTTGTCAATGGTTCCGCCAGTATGTCCCAAACCACGCCCTGACAACTTAGCAGAATGAATACCCGCTGCAGCCACTAAAGGCAAGAACATAACCGTAATTTTGTCACCAACGCCGCCTGTTGAATGTTTATCGATAATATTGTTAGAAATATCAGACAAGTCAAGAATTTCACCTGACTCAACCATATATTTAGTCAAATATGTGGTTTCATCCAAATCCATTCCCTTAAAATATATAGCCATCAACAACGCACTTGTTTGATAATCTTCAATGGTATTATTCATAATTCCATCGATAAAGAACTTAATTTCTTTTTCGGAAAGTGACAGACCTTTTTTCTTTTTTTCAATTAAATCAACTATTTTCATCAGAGACCTCTTTCTTTAGAGCCACAAGAGAAGCGACTCGATAAAACCGCTTCTCTATGTGATTAAAACTATCTATATACTATTTTCTTGGTGCAGAATTCAGATATTGTATAATGTCATTAGAAATATCTATGCCGCCTGTAAAGACAACTCTATAATCAAGAACGACATCATATTTTTTAATTGCGGCAACTGCTTTTGTAGCAGCCATAATGTTTTGATATATTTCATCTTCTTTTTGCATTTTCATCTTCAAAACAGTATCTTCTTTGTCTTTATACTCTTTTTGGATTTTTTCTTCAAAATTTTTCTTTTGAATAGGTGAATCAATAGCCTTGAACTGTTTATCTTTGTCTATAACATATTGTTGAAGCTCAAGAACCTTATTATCAATCTGTTTATAAGAATCTTTTGCGTAAGCATATTCTGATTCGATTTTTTTAAAGTTTGCATAAGCAATAGTATCAGCATTAGCAGCCAAATTAGTAAAGAACAACAATGCTAAAGCTGTAACTGCGAGTTTTAAATTTTTCATTTTTTCCTCCATCATTTGCAAAATAATCTTATCAAATTAAGCAAAGAAATACAAGCTTTTTGCGATACTGTTAATTTAAAATTATCCGTGATAATATTACTCAGTAAGGAGAGTGTATTATGTTAATCATAATGAAGCCATTGGCTAAAGACGAACAAATTGAAAAAGTTATTGCTTTTATCAAGAAAAAAGGGTTTGACGCACATGTTTCTCACGGTGAAATACATACGGTAATCGGAGCTGTCGGGGGGAAAATAATTGACCCGAGAGATATCGAGCTTATTGAAGGCGTTGAAGAAGTAATTAGGATTAGCTCTCCATACAAACTTGTTAGCCGTGTTTTTCAGCAAAACGATACAGTTATAGAAATCAATGGAGTTAAATTCGGAGATAACAATATAGGTGTAATAGCCGGTCCCTGCACGATTGAGACCTACGAGCAAATGGACGCTGTAGCCAAAAAACTTTCATCTTATGGTGTTAAGATATTACGTGGCGGTGCTTTTAAACCAAGAACCTCTCCTTATGCCTTTCAAGGATTGGGAGAAGAAGGGCTTCACATAATAAGAAAAGTCGCTGATAAATATAATATGGCTGTTACATGCGAAGTCATGGAAATATCTCAAATTCCTTTATTCCTTGAATACGTAGATATTTTGCAAGTGGGTGCAAGAAACATGCAAAACTTCAACCTTTTAAGAGAACTCGGAACAATTAACAAACCTGTTATTATAAAAAGAGGTCTTAGTGCAACTATTCAAGAGTGGCTAATGGCAGCAGAATATATTATGGCAGGAGGAAACCGAGAGGTTATTCTTTGCGAAAGAGGTATAAGAACCTACGAAAAAGCGACAAGAAATACCCTCGACCTATCAGCAATACCCGTCGTTAAGAAATTAAGCCACTTGCCTGTAATCGTTGACCCCAGTCACGCTACCGGATTAAGAGATAGCGTGCCTCCAATGAGTAAAGCTTCTGTCGCAGGAGGTTGTGACGGTTTAATAATAGAAGTCCACGACGACCCTGAAAACGCTTTGTGCGATGGAGCTCAATCTTTATTCCCGCAAGGCTTTGAAAAACTCTACAACGAAATAAAACAAATTGCTCCTATAGTCGGCAAAAAAATAATTTAACTAAATACAAAATCTTTATATAAAACAAAGGTCGCTTGAAATTTCAAACGACCTTTTAAATGTTTTTTCAAAACTGTAACTATGCGTTAACTGTTTCTTTAAATTTCTTTCCTGCAGTAAAGATAGGAGCAACTTTAGCAGCAATTTTAATTTGAGCACCGGTTTGAGGATTACGACCAGTTCTTGCAGCTCTTTTTCTTGGTTCAAATGTACCGAAACCAACTAAAGTAACTTTTTTACCTTTAGCCAATGTTTTTTCTACTGTATCCATAAATGCATTGATAACTTCAGCTGCATCTTTTTGAGTAACTTTAGCTTTTTTTGATACTTCTTGTACTAATTCTTCTTTGTTCATGTGGATTAAACCCCTTTCATAATGTGTACAACTCTTATTATATTTGTTTTTTCAAATTATGCAAGAGGTTTTTTTCATATATATGTAGGTTTTCTGGCTTTTTTATTTTTGTTTCATGGTCGGAAAAGCAATAACGTCGCGAATTGTAGGGGAATTAGTAAGCAACATTACAATCCTGTCAATGCCTACACCCAAACCACCTGCAGGAGGCATGCCGTATTCCAAAGCATTAATAAAATCTTCATCAATATCACATGCTTCTTCATCACCTGCTGCTTTTGCTCTTGCTTGTGCTTCAAATCGATTTCTTTGATCAATCGGGTCAGTAAGTTCAGAAAATGCGTTACAAATTTCCCAACCGTTGATACGAGATTCAAATCTTTCAGTCAATCTCGGGTTATCTCTGTGGACTTTTGCCAATGGAGATATATCTCTCGGGTAATCGATAATATGAATAGGTTGAATCAAATGAGGCTCAACTTTTTCTTCAAAAATAGCATCAAGAACTTTTCCCCAGCTATCGCAATCTGAAACATCAATGCCGAGTTCTTCAGCTTTTTCAGAAGCTTCTTCTTTTGTATAATAGTCATTAAAATCGACACCTGTATATTCTTTAATAGCACCAAGCATTGTTTTTCTATCCCAAGGCGGAGTCAAATCGATTTCTTTATCGCCATAAGGAATTTTCATTGTGCCTAAAACATCTTGTGCCACAGAAGAAACAAGATTTTCAACCAACGCCATCATTTCGTTATAGTCAACATATGCTTGATAAAGCTCCATCATAGTAAATTCCGGGTTATGACGAGTATCAATACCTTCGTTTCTAAAACTTCTGTTTATTTCAAAGATTTTTTCAGATATTCCGCCAACAATTAATCTCTTCAAATATAGTTCAGGAGCAATTCTCAAAACCATATCCATATCAAGAGCGTTATGATGAGTAATAAAAGGTTTTGCATTAGCTCCGCTTGCTTGAGGATGAAGCATAGGCGTTTCAACTTCTAAAAAGCCTTGCTTTGTCAAATATTCTCTGAATTTTTGAACAATTAAGCTTCTTTTTTTCAATTTGTCTTTAGAATCTTCGTTCATAATCAAATCCACATATCTTTGGCGATAACGAAGTTCAACATCAGTCAATCCATGAAACTTTTCAGGTAGTGGTTTCAATGCTTTTGATAGCAATTTATAGTCGTTAGCTTTTATGCTCAACTCGCCTCTAGGAGTTCTTCTTACAGTACCGTAGAAGCCAATAACATCGCCGATATCAACGAGTTTTAATGTTTTAAATTTATCTTGCCCCATATTTTCTTTATGACAAAATATTTGGACTTTCCCTGAATCATCCATCAAGTCAATGAACATGCCGGAATTTCTCATTGCCATAATCCTGCCAGCAACAGCGTAAGAGTCTTGAGTATCTTCCCCTGCAGGCAAGTCTTTATATTTTTCTTGCAAAACATGGGCACTTATATTTTTATCAAATGAATACGGATACGGATTTATGCCTTTATCAGCCAAATCTGCTAATTTTTGTATTCTGGTATTTCTGATTCTGTCTGTTTGTTGGGTTGCTGTTTCGTTAGATTCTTGCATTTTTCCTCCAAAATTCATCTTATTGCGTTATAATTTTATCATTAACAAGGAAAATAATATATAATTATCTTATGAGCAACGAATATAATGTAATAATTCCTGAAGCACTTGCAATCTTAGAGCCGAATGAGGAGCTTCTTGAAAAAATAAATTCAAAAACATTTAAGGACAAAATCCTTTTTGAGACAGACTCCGATTTTCATCAAATTAAAGTAATCGAAAATGAAATCGGTCGTTTTTTGCACTACAAAGATACTTATCAAGCAGGTTTTATTGATACTTCTTTTTATAAAGGAAATCTGCCTTATATTAATTATTTTCTTATCCCGTATTTCATGAACCCTGATATCAAGAAAATACTCCTTATCGGTATGGGAACAGGAAAAATCGTCAACGACTTTGAAATAATGTTTGATAAACTCAAAAAAATTGACGTTGTTGATATTGAAGAAAATATTTTGCCTATCGCAAAAGAATATTTTGATTTCAAAGAATCGAAACTTTTTAATTTTCACCTCCAAGACGGACGGATATTTTTACGCAACACAAAAACGAAATACGACCTGATTGTGGTAGATGTCGCAAACAATGACGGAATAGATGCGAGGTTTTTTGAAGACAGTTATTTTGATGAGATAAAAAATGCACTTTCTCCAAAAGGAATTTTCGTCTCCAACTTATGTGCCAGTGCCCAACTTGAACATCCTAAAAACTATTTCTTTAAGGCACTGAAAGAAAAGTTCAACTCGACTTTTCCATATTTTTCTGTCTACAAAGGCAATTATTCTGACGAAGTATATTACAAGAGCTTCTTCAATATTGACAAAAGAGTTATCGACATAACAAACATAATAACTATAGCCGCAAACTCCGATTATTGTTTCACGCCTTCAAAAAAACAAATAGAAAAATTCAAACTTATAAACATCGACATGACGAAATATCTTTCCGACAAGGTCTGAATATATCCAACATTTTAATGATTTACTCAAAGCGAAAACTATTATATAATTCAAATGATAATAGAGTGGCTAATTATATACATAGCAAAGTGAAAACAGGCAAGGAGCTCTTTAATGGATTTTTCCTCAGTTATAGGTTTAATAGGCGGCATAGGCTTGATACTCATGGGGCAAGCTTTAGAAGGCGGAAAAGTTACTGACCTTCTACAAGTTACAGCTGCTATGATTGTATTCGGCGGAACTTTTGGTGCCGTAGTTGTCAGCTTCCCTGTTGAGACTTTAAAAAATGGTGTATTGTTACTCAAAGATGTATTCTTCCAATGCAAAGTCGATTTTGACGAAGTTATTGCCGAAATTTTAAAATTCGCACAAAAAGCAAGAAAAGAAGGCATCATAGCTCTTGAAAAAGAAGCAAAAAACGCATCTGACCCCATTCTTAAACTTGGCTTAGAAGCAGTAAGTGACGGTGCTGACCCTACATTAGTTAAAGAAATGATGGAAAATCAACTCGGGCAGCTTGAAGAAAAAATAAACACTGGTGCTAAAGTCTGGGAATCAGCCGGAGGCTATGCACCGACTTTCGGTATCATCGGTGCCGTAATGGGGTTAATTCAAGTCATGCAAAATCTATCTGACCCCTCTAAATTAGGTGCCGGCATTGCAGTTGCTTTCGTTGCAACTATTTATGGTTTGTTTGCGGCTAACTTGGTTTTCATTCCATCCGGTACGAAAATTAAATCAAAATATGCAAAAGTTTTCTTGAAAAAAGAAATAATTATAGAAGGAGTCTTGGCTATTCAGGCAGGTGAAAGCCCTGCTTTGATTGAACGAAAACTACAAACTTTCTTATTATCTGATGATAAAGAAGGAAAAGAAGATAAATAATGGGAAGAAAAAAACCACCTGAAGAACATGAAAACTTAGAACGCTGGCTCGTTTCATACGGCGACTTCATTACACTTCTTTTTGCTACTTTTGTTGTCTTATACGCATTATCCCAAACAGATGCCGGACAATTCGAAAAGCTAGGTGCCTCTCTTGAAGGTGCCTTCAACCCTTCAATCATTGAAGGCTCTTCGGGTATGATGGACGGTCAAGGCGAATCTCCTATTGATTCGAAATCAGCAGACTCCATAATGGAATCTCTTTTACTGGAATATATTAGCCCAAAATATGAACAAACATCTTTTGAAAAAATTGAAGAAGAAATCCAAAAGCTTATAAACAAAAAAGAATTATCAGGCGTTGAAGCAAAGATTGATGACAGAGGACTTATTATAACCTTATCTGAAAAAGCTCTTCTTTTCCAACCAGGTTCTGCAACAATAAACCCCGAAGCGAAAGTAAAACTAGATAAAATAGGTGCAATAATCGGACAAAAATTCATCTTGCACTTGATAAGAGTGGAAGGCCACACTGACAGTGACCCATTAACTTCTGATGACAAATACCCTTCTAATTGGGAATTGTCTGCAGCAAGAGCCAGCTCTATTATTCGCTATCTAATATTAAGATTTAACTATAAACCAGAATTATTTACAGCTGTAGGATTTGCAGACACAAGACCAAAAGTTCCTAATACAAGTGCAGCAAACAAAGTAAAAAACCGAAGGGTCGACATTGTTGTTTTG
Organism: Candidatus Gastranaerophilales bacterium; assembly: GCA_028693235.1. NCBI lineage: Bacteria > Bacillati > Candidatus Melainabacteria > Candidatus Gastranaerophilales > Candidatus Gastranaerophilales bacterium. Next base: position 385,745 of record JAQUVW010000002.1, on the reverse strand, counting down.
AGAAATAAATTCAAAACCGTTGAAAACTCTCAAGACTCTATTATTAAAATGGACAAATCTTCTCAACGTAAAATGAAAGAACAACAACTCAAAACAGTAAACAGCGTTTTGGGTCTTAGCGATGCGGCAAAACAATTAACCAGCGATGAAGCCGATGATAAAAATGTCATCATACTTGATACAGAAAAACAATAACTATAGCATTATCTGTTTTTTTGTATTAAAATTGTTCTCGGTTAGAGTATTGTTTAAAGCAGGTAAATTATGTCACAAAGACCCATAGTAGCAGTCGTCGGAAGACCAAATGTCGGAAAATCGACTTTTGTAAATCGCCTTACAGGTAACAGAAACGCCATAGTGGATGATATCGCAGGAGTCACTCGTGATAGAATTTATTTTGATGTCGAATGGCAAAATAAAGAATTTACCGTCATTGACACAGGCGGCATAATCCCTGGCGATGAAGATGAAATTATGCTAAATATCTTCACTCAAGCAAAAGTAGCCTGCGAAGAAGCTGACTCTATTGTATTTTTAGTTGATGGAAAAGAAGGTATCAACCCCATCGATTATGATATAGCTAATATCTTAAGAAGAAGCGGTAAGCCAATCTATCTTGCAGTCAACAAAATTGACTCTCCTGAAAGAATGGCTATGACTGCAGATTTCTACGAGCTTTCTCTTGGTGAACCTCACGCAGTTTCGGCATTGCACGGCTCTGGTGGTGTGGGAGATTTGCTCGATGAAATAACACAAAATTTCGAAATTGTTGAAGATGAAGAAAAATCTAACACTATTAAAATCGCTATAGTAGGAAAACCTAATGCGGGAAAATCTTCTATTATAAACGCCTTACTAGGTAAAGACCGTGTTATTGTATCTGATGTTTCAGGTACAACAAGGGATTCTATCAACTCAAAAGTCAAGTACGAAAACCAAGAATTTACTCTAGTTGATACCGCAGGCATAAGGAAAAAAGCCAAAGTTGATTGGGGCATAGAAAAATTTGCCGTAGATAGAGCAATTAGAGCCATTCGTGACTGCGATATCGCCGTCCTCGTAATAGACGCAACTGACGGCATCACCGACCAAGACAAAAAAATCTCAAGTCTTGTCGTAGAAGCAGGCAAAGGTCTAATCGTTGCCATCAACAAATGGGATTTAATTGAAAATAAAGAAACTACTACCATCAATAAATTTGAAAAAGAACTTGAACATGAAGTTCCTTTCTTGAGCTTTGCACCTAAAATATTTATAAGTGCAAAAACAAAACAAAGACTTGTAAGCATTTACAAAGAAGCTGTAAAAGTATATGAACAATGCAACAAAAGAGTTTCTACAAGTATTTTAAACAGAGTTCTTTTAGATGCACTTGCTATAAACCCGCCAACTACATACAAAGGCAAAAGGTTACGTATCCTTTATGCAACGCAAGTGAAAACAGCTCCACCTACATTCGTTCTATTTGTAAATAATGAAGATCTTTTAAAAGACAGTTATAAAAGATATTTGGAAAACCGTTTAAGAGAGGCTTTCGGATTCTTCGGAACTCCAATCAGATTGTCAGCTAGAGAAAAACAAGGAAAAGAAAAATGATAATAGATGCAATTTCACAAAAAATGTTAATTGAATTGGGGGTAATCGCTTTTGTATCCTATATTATCGGCTCAGTTCCAACGGGATATCTCGTTGTTAAATTAATCAAAAATGAAGATATTAGAAATATCGGAAGCGGTTCAACAGGAGCTACCAACGTAAAAAGAGTATTGGGCAAAGAATGGTTCTTTGCTGTAATGCTTTTAGACGCCTTTAAAGGCTTTTTACCCGTTTTCGTTGCGGCAAATGTTTCTTATGCTTTCTACGAGTGGGGAATTCCCGCTGTAGTTGCTGCCATTTTCGTTTTGCTTGGACACAGCAAATCTGTATTCCTAAAATTCACGGGTGGCAAATGTGTTGCCTCTGGTGTCGGAACTATAATCGCTCTTTGCTGGCCCGTAGGACTCATAACGGCAGCCATTTGGGGCGTAATCACTTATTTCTCAAAATATGTATCGCTAGGCTCAATAATAGCTCTAACTTGCACCCCTATTTTGATGACTTTATTTAAACAACCTCCTTTCTACGTATCATATTGTGCAATCGGAGCTGCATACGTAATATACTTACACAGAGAAAATGTCAAAAGATTGTTTGACGGCACAGAAAGCAAAGTAAGATAATGACTTTATACAAAAGTATTAAAATTACCCCTAAAATATATGTCGAAGATAAAGAAACTCTTGCACTCGTTTACACTCCCGGAGTTGCTGCTTCTTGCTTGGAAATTTCAAAAGATGAAGAAAAATCTTTTGACTATACCAATAGAGAAAACTCGGTAGCCGTAATCGCTTTCGACTACTCTGAAGCACTAAAAAGAGCTATATTTTTAAAAAGCACTCTTGGAATTGATGCTTACCCTTTAGAATTAAAAGAATGCCCGATTGATAAAATAAAATTTGTTGTCGAAAATATAGAACCAACTTTTTGTGCTATAGATTTAAGCCTTATTAAAGAAGATGTTGCAGACGTTACCTTTGATGTTAAAATACCTGTTTTAACGTCAAATGTACCCGATTTAAAAAAATTCTTCTTATGCGTTTCAAAAAATTTATTTATGTTTGACATTAATAAACTTGAAGGAACAACCTCAAAAAAATCTTTAGATTTAAGACTCAAAGCAGGTGGAGTTATTGAAACTGAATTATCAGAAAATGAGCATATTAAACCGGTCGCAATTGCCTCAGATGGCTCTGCCGTATTAGGCTTAGGCAACATTGGAGGACTCGCAGGTCTTCCCGTAATGGAAGGTAAAGCGGTTCTGTTCAGCTCTCTTGGTGATGTTAGTGCGATGCCTCTTTGTTTCAAAACTCAAAATCCAAAAGAGGTAATTGAGCTTATTTTATTGCTTGAAAATTCCTTCTCTGCTGTAAACCTTGAAGATATTTGTGCTCCAAATTGTTTTGAAGTGGAAAATACTTTAATCGAAAAAGCTAATATTCCAATTTTTCACGACGACCAGCACGGAACTGCAATTGTTGTCCTTGCTGCTTTATTAAACGCCGTTAGCGTAGCAAATAAAAAAATCGACGAAATAAAAATAGCATTTTCCGGAGCAGGAGCTGCGGCAATAGCCGTCACAAAACTACTGCTTGCAGCAGGTGTAAAAGACATAACCCTTTGCGATATCAACGGGGCAATCTACAAAGGACGGAAAGAAAATAATTCTTCTCTTGAAGAAATAGCAGAAGTAACAAATAAATCTAACATTAATGGTACGCTTAAAGATGTAATCAAAAACGCAGATGTTTTTATAGGGCTCTCTGCTCCTGATTTAGTCACAAAAGAAATGATTAAATCAATGGCAAAAAAGCCTATCATCTTTGCTTTAGCTAATCCGACTCCTGAGATATTGCCCTCAAAAGCACTTGAATATGGAGCCTTTATAGCAGCCTCCGGAAGAAGCGATTTCCCAAACCAAGTAAACAATTCCCTAGCATTTCCCGGTTTGTTTAAAGGTGTTTTAGATAATAATGTAATCAAAATAACCACAGAAATGAAGCTCAATTGTTCATTTGCTATAGCATCTTTAATCAAAGATAGCGAGCTTTCTCAGGAATACATTATTCCAGATGCTTTAGACCCACAAGTTGCCAAAATTGTTGCTGAAAATATTTGTGTTCAATAAAGTTAAACTATGCTTTTTTTAAGTCTTTCAGCTCTATTGCTGGTTAATATATTTCTTAATTTCATAATAGCTTGAGCATGCAACTGACAGACTCTTGACTCAGAAACTTCAATTGTTTCACCGATTTCTTTTAAAGTCATATTTTCATGATAATACAAGACCATTATCATTCTTTCTCTTTCCGGCAAACATTTTAAGGCCTGTTGAAGTTCTTTTTTTGCGTCTTTTTCTTCCAATTTTTCTAAAGGATTAATCGAATTTTTATCCTCAATAGTGTCAATAATTTCAACACTTTCTTCGGAAGTTCCTTTTTTATCATATAAAGAAGTAACGGAGGTATCATCAGCAAGAATCGCATCAATTTTTTCTTTTTCAATGCCCATACTATCTCCGATTTCTTGAGAAGTAGGAGCTCTGCCTAATTTTTGCCTTAAAATTTCAGCTGCTTGTTTAACATCTTTAATTTTTTTTCTTGCACTTCTAGGAAGCCAATCTTGAGCTCTTATTTTATCAATAATAGTGCCACGAATTCTCATTATCGCATAGGTTTCAAACCTTGCACCTTTATCGGGAGAAAATTTTTCAATAGCATCTATTAATCCTTCAACTCCAAAACTTGCAATATCTTCCAAACTATAAGATGGAGGCAAACTTACTTTTACCCTGCCAATTACATATCTTGTCAAATAAATATATTGAACAATCAACTCATCTCTGAGCTTTTTATCAGAACGATTTTTCAAAAACTCGCCCCAAAGAGCAGCGAGCTCATCATCAGAAATTCGCTTGATGTTGTTATATGAGTTGTATTGTATTTCTTCACTCATCTAAGTCTTATCCCCAAGTATGTCAACAAACGTGACCATACTATAATTGTAATGATAAATGAATTTTAGTAATCATTTATATAGATGAGTTTTATATTTTACAGCCTAGGATTGAAGTGTTTGCGAAGCTTTTTTAGGATCTGTTTTTTTACGTTTTCTTCTACGCATTAAGTCAACAAATGCTTCTAAACGAGTAATATAACCTGCCCTACCTGATTGTTCATCCATAATCATGCATAAAATAGGAATATCACAATTTTCTCTAATCGTTGGAAAAATATTTTGTGACATAATCTCAGGCATACAGGTAAACGGACTTATATGAATAATACCGTCGATACCTCTTTCGTCAGCGTAAGCAACGTCGCTCACTGACTCTAAGGCATCTCCTCCAATATCTCGTTTCAAATAAGGGGCAGCCAAACGTTCCGCCCTTTCCAAATGGGTTTCACCTTTGCGAAATATTTTTGGTATAATCGCATCTTTTAAAAAGCTTGATACTGTAAGGCTTCTTCTTGTTTGCACACCCATTCTACCCAATTCTCTTTCGACAAATTGATTAGAAAAAGGGTCCTGAACAAGATAAATCTCACCTGTTAAATCAACTTTAAGAATTTCTCTTTTTTCGTCAATCGGAGTCTTTCTGATTTCTTCAAGAGCCATTTTTTTAGCTTTTTTCAACTGCCTTGTATTTTCAGCATCATAAATCATTTTCAAAGCTTTTTTATAATGCTTTTCGGCAGTACCGATTTCCCTCTCACGAGCTCTATAATAAGCCAGTTCATCTTCTATTTTGTCCAAGACAAAGACTTTACTTATTGCAGCATATATGGATTTAACCAATCTGATAGGATTATTAACACCCGTAAGCTCATGCAAGAACCTATACATACCGTTAAAGCCATCATACAATTCGAGTTCAATATATTTTGTATCGTAATTCAAGTCGTTTAAAATATGTTTTATGCTTTGACCATATTCGCCAAGCCTACAAATACCGGGAGATGAAATCATCGCAACATAATCAGCACCGGCTTCAGATGCTTCAATAAAGTTCCCTAATATTAATTTATAAGGCAAACAAATAGACTCGGGGCTATATTTTGCTCCCAAAGAAATCGTTTTCTTATTAGAATAAGGAGGAACAAAAGGCTCGACCCCCATTTTTCTAAGTGCAGACGCCCAAGCTATATATATATTTCCCATATGAGGGAATGCAACTTTAATTTTGTCTTTTTCTTGTTTCATTATATTAGAACTTTAAAACATATCCGCCGTTATCAGCATTATAAAGCACATCTTCATTTAATTTACTTCTTAAATTTTTGATATATTTATATACGTAATCTCTTGGCAAATCTAAAATCTTAGCCAAATCTTTAGCGTAAACAATAGAATTTTTATTAGCCAAGAAGTGGTCAAAAATCATTTGTTCACGAGCGGTCAAATTCTTTTTAAAAGAATAAAAAGCATCGTTTTTAGATGTAATAATTTCCGGAAGAACTTCTCTTTTCAATTCAGGTTTCTTTTCCTGAATAGGTTTAAGAGGAGTTTTTTCTCTATGCATATTTTGCTTTGTTTTTTCTTCTTTATTTAATTTTGAAATTTCTTTTTCTTTTTCAAAAGATTTTATCGCAATAGTTTGTATTTTTTCCGCTTTTACACGTGGATAATCAGTGTCAACAGGCATTGAATTTAATGATCTGGACATTACTTTGTCAACCATATCATTTGTTTGTTTTTCCCCTTGGATTGTTTTACCAAGCCTTGCAGCAAATTCTTCTAAAGTGATGCGTTCTAAAGAACTTCTCCATTGACGAATTTCCTCTTTGCTCAAGTATTCTGGCATTATAATAAATCTCCTTGACTCAAAACTGTCTAATAATCTAACTTTTAACCAATTGGTCTTCCATTTGTTTATACAATTAGGTTACCACAATTGGGGTTTAAAATCTCAAAATGTTTACGAAAATAACAAAAATTTTAAAAAGATTTACAAAACAAGATGCTACACTTATTCTACTCTCACAAGCTTAAAAGGCAGGCTTGACGCCTACCTCAAAATAATAAATATTATCATTTATAAATCTTACGAGAAGAAGTGACCTCTTTTAGAATTTAAGGTTATGTTGTCGAAAGAATACAATCTTGCAGGTCTTTTTGAGCCTGATTTTGTATATTCGTCAAGTTCTCTCAAGATTGCACCTGTTAAAACTTTCTTTCTAAAGTTTCGTTTATCAAGTTTTTTGTCCCAAATCAATTCATAAGACTTTTGCAATTCTGTCAACGTAAATTTTTCGGGAAGCAATTGGAACGCAATCGGGCAAAATTCTAAACGTTCTCTCATTCTTTTTAATGAATACTCAATGATTTCTTTGTGGTCGAAAGCCAAAGCAGGCAAATCATACACACCGTGCCATTGAACTTCTATAATTTCAGAACTATCTTCGAAAGAAAGCTCAATATCATCAGAACGAATTAATGCAAAGTAAGCACAAGTTATGACTCTGGCATTCGGGTAACGCAATGGATCACCGAAGGTATATAATTGTTCCAAATAAATATTTTCAACATTAGTTTTTTCTTTCAAAATACGCAAAGCCGCATTATCTAGATTTTCTGACAATCTGATAAAACCACCCGGAATCGCCCATTTTTCTTTAAAAGGCTCGTGAGCACGTTTTACAAGCAAAACGCATAATTTGCCTTGTTTAATAGTAAAAATGACTACGTCGGTTGTAACTTCGTGTGTTTTTATCTCGTGAAACATATCTTTCTCATCTTGCTGTTAAGTCGTTATGCTATTTATGTATTGTATTTCAAACATAACGCTCTTTTTTGATTTGTTAAGAAAAATAAATTGTCGAGAATGTTTGAAATTATATTGCTTGGTTAATCATAAAGTTTGTAATTACCCCATCAACATCCATTTGATGTCTAAAAGTAGAACTGCTTGCACTTTGACGTGACTTGTGAATAGCAGGGTCCGGATTTCTTTTTTGGTAATTATATTCATTCATGATATTAGAAACAAATCTTCTTGTTTCAGAAAACGGAGGAACTCCGCCATATTTTTTAACATTGCCAGGACCCGCATTATATGCAGCCAATGCAAGTTCAGTAGAACCAAACATTTTGTACATCATTTTGTAGTACATTAAACCGCCACGGATATTATCATTCAAATAATATGGATTGTATCCGAGTTTTTTAGCTGTTTGCGGCATCAATTGGAATACGCCGACTGCACCGTAAGAACTTCTTTTGTTGTGGCAAAATCCTGATTCTTGTTTTGCAATACTTAAACCCAATGCAGGGTCAATGCCCATCTCAAGCGAATGCTTTACAATTGATTGCTTAATTGTAACTACTGATTCGGCTTTTACTTGGTTTTGTGGGAGTGAGATAAGGGTGGTTAGCATTATTAGCGTTAGTATTAGTAACTTTCTAATCATGTAAATCCTTTTTAATTGTAAATTGAATAAAGAATTGATTAAAATTTTCGGCTTGATTGAGGCTCAATTTTTTTTAAAAAATCCTTCGTGATATTATTAATTTTTACACATCAATATCAAAAGTCAAGTCCCAGTAGGCTATACACCGAAAAGCCAGTCAATGACTGGCTTTTTTTGGACTTTGAAAATACTATAAATTATGTAGAAGTTTGCAAAATAAGGCTTTCAGCTGTTGCGAAATCTTCAACCGTATCTATATCAACAGTTTCAGGGGATAGATAAAACATCGGATTTTCCCCGATGAAGTCTTTCACTTTTTTCATTATTTCCGTTTTTATTATGTAAATCGATCCGGTCTCAACAAAACTCGGATAATGCCTGTGAGTGTCTTGACGACGAGGGCGTTCTCTGTAGTTATACATACCTTCGGGCTTTCCCGTTTCAATATTTAAACGCCAATAAGCATGCGTATATCCGAGTCGCCTTACTGCGAACACAGAATCACAATCATTATCAAAATAAAGCTTAAAAGCCTCGTCAATTTGCTTTGCGTCACGTAAAGGACAAGTTGCTTGCAAAAGAACAACTGCATCCGGAACATAATTTTCGTTTTTTTCAAGATAATCTAAAACCTGCAACATTACAGGAGCCGTTTTTGTTTCGTCTTGAGCCAATTCTACAGGTCTGTCAACAACTTCAGAGCCAAAACTCAAAGCTATATCTTTTATCTTTGAACTCTCTGTAGAAAGTACCGTGCGAGTTATATATTTTGACTTTAGTGAAGCTTCTATCGTATGAGCAATAAGAGGCTTACCTGCAAGCATTTTAATATTCTTCCCCGGGATTCCCTTAGAACCTGCACGTGCCGGAATAATTGATAAAATTTCCATTTACAAAATCTCTTCCAATAACTGTGCCGCTTTATCGGTTTTTAATGAACCTTTAACTTTTGTGCCCTTGATATAGCTCCTTAAAGCCTCTCGAATAAGTTCACTTCTTGTTCTTTGCTCATCGCCAGCCATCTTATCTATTTTATTTAAAAATTTATCGGGCATTGAAACCAAAATTCTTGCCATAAAAACAGTCCTCTCCTAAGTAATATAATCTTTTATATATTATAGCAATTTTTTTGAAAAAGTACAAAAAAAGGTCGTTCTTTTGTTGGATTTAAGATTTTTTGTATGGATTTATAAAAACAAATTGACTATAATAAACCTATGGAACGCACTCCAAAGAAATATATCGGCATATTATACAAATGCTGCAACGTATATGGAAGAATTTATGAAAATTCTGACAAAACCGCTTACGTGGGTCGTTGTCCCCGTTGCATGCGTTCTGTTAAAGTAAAAATCGGAGAAGGCGGTACCGATACAAGATTTTTTGAGGCATTTTGATATGAATTTAAAAGAAATTAGAGATAATCATAAATTGGTAAATTTATTCTGCACACTTGCGGAGATTCCATCACCTTCTTTAAAAGAAGAAAAAGTTTCTGCAAAAATACTTGAGATTTTTAAAGAAAATAATATTGAAGCTCATCTTGATTCTTACGGAAATGTAAAAGCAAAAGTAGCAGCTAGTGACCCGACTAAAGCTCCGATAATGTTCAGTTCGCACATGGATGTAATCGGCGACGACAGCCCTATCAATATGGTAGTGAATGGAAACATAATTGAAACGGACAAAAAAAGGACTCTAGGTGCTGATGATAAAGCAGGCGTTGCCTCTGCTATTATGTTGGCAATGGAAATAAATGCCGACAAAAACATAAAACACGGAGGAATTGAAATTACCTTCACAAGAGATGAAGAACATTCTATGACAGGAATTGAGCACGTTGAAATGGACAAAATCGACTCTGAATATGTACTTGTTTTAGACGCTGATAAAATCGGGCAAGTTCAAGTTTCAGGTGCAAGTTTTACTAAAATTACAGTAAACGTAAAAGCCCTAATCGGTGGACACTCCGGAAACGACATCGGCGACAAAAAAAGACTAAATGCCATAAAACTCTTAGGCGAATTGATTAATGATATCCCTCAAGGTGTTTACAAAAAAGACGAGCTTGGCGTAGTAACCTCAATCAACGCAGGAGCTATAATTGGAGGTGGCGTAAAACCTGCTCTTGAGGATATAAAAGACAAAGGGCAAGTCCCTGAAAACTTCCAATCAGCAATTCTTGACGGCTCTGCGACCAATATTATAAATACTGACGCAGGAATTGTTTATTCAGTAAGAAGCACCGACAAAAATGCTGAATTAGACCTAATAGCTGAAATACAAACAATTATTGACAACTTCAACAAAAAATATAAAGGACTCGCAACAGCGGAACTGATAAAAGAAATTCACCTTTTGCCTTTTGAAAAAAGTGATGATGAAACTATCCCAAATCTTGCAAAAATTGCCTCTAAAAAATGTGGTTTACCGATAGAAATTTCATCTTTCCACGCAGGAGCTGAAACCCACATTTATGCAAACGCTAAAAATAAATACGGAAAAACAATCAAGCCTTATTTATTAGGTGCTGCCGACGTTTACAATATGCATTCTACAAACGAGCAAATGGACTGGAAATCACTGTTAAAAGGTTATGAATTTATCAAGGCATTATTTTTGGTCTTTAACGAGGCTCAATAATGAAAGCACTTATACAACGTGTAAAAGCTGCATCCGTTTCAATTGAGGGTGAATTGTACTCATCAGTCAACAATGGATTGTTAATTTTGCTCGGTGTTGAAAAAGAAGACACAGAAAAAAACGCCGAACTTCTTGCAGAAAAACTTTTGAAATTGCGTATTTTTGAAGATAAAAACGCAAAAATGAACCTTTCCGTCATTGATACTAAAGGGGATATTTTGGTAGTTTCGCAGTTTACATTGTGCGGCGATTGCAAAAAAGGGACTCGTCCGAGTTTTGATAAGGCAGCACCGCCTAAAGAAGCGAACAAGCTTTATGAATATTTTGTTTCACTAATGAAACGTTCCAACCTCAAAATCGAAACCGGCAAGTTTCAAGCTATGATGGAAGTATCTTTAATCAACGACGGTCCTGTGACATTTATGGTTGAGAAGTAGTTTTAAGATGTTATGATGCGATGCACCCTTCTCCATAATAGGTATCATCATCAATGCTATCTAAAATAACACCTGCTGTGCCACTCTCTTCACAAGGTATTATTGAATTTTGCCAACCGCCTAAATCATCATTATAAACACGTCCATATCTAAAGCCGTCTTTAACATCATTAGGATTAGTAGTAACCATATTGGGACCTTTTTCACCATTTACATCAACAGAAATAGAATAAAAATCACTTTCATAACTGTAAGCAATTCCGTCAGTTGTGTAAACGATAACATCTCCATAGTGATAAGCATCAGAAGATGAAGCAGTTGAAGCAACATTAAATCTTTTTGACCAGAATTCATCATAAACACAATCTGAGTCATAATCACAATTATTAATTATATCGTCAAGTGTTTCCCCAGTCAAAGCATAGTGTTGTGATACAGCTTGGTTCAATACAGATAAAGCTTTTTTCGCACCAGTTCTATATTCTTGTTTATTAGTATTATTCAATAATGCAGGTATCGTCATCGCTGCGATTACGCCGATAATAACCAATGTAATCAAAACTTCTGCCAAGGTAAATGCTTTACATTTTTTCATTTAGAGCTCCTTAATCACGATTTTACCATGATAACACTTATCGCTAGTAAATACAAGCCTGCACAATCATCTTTCCGCCAAGGCGGATATATTAATTTGGTTATAGCATTATTTATGTTATGCAACACGACGAAAAAATACTTGCAAAAGCAATAGCCAAAGTGATGGTAGATATAAGCAATAAATCAGGCAAAAGCTTGAATCTTTTTTGTAATGAATATTCTATTCCTGCTTCAACTTTGAGCAATATTGAACTTGCGAAAAAAAGCGGAAAGATTTTTTCACTATATAAAATATTAAAAGCTTATGGAATAAGCCCTTCAAAATTTTTTGCAGCAGTTGAAAAAGAATTGCCTAGTGACTTTTTATCACCTGAAGATTAATCATTCTCTTTCGTCATAAGATATTTTCGTATCAGGAGTTATTGAGACAGTGAATGCGTTACTTAGAGCGATTCCGCCTTTGACTGCCGGAGCGTTTACAATGTTTCCTTTAACATACATAACGCTTGAGCCGCCGCCATCAAGATTCATAGCGTTGTAGCAGCCGAAAGATTTCATTATTTTCGCCAAATCCCAGATATTTACGCCGACAGAAGATTGCTCCCGCCCATCGATTGTCACAATTATAAAGTTGTTATCTGCCGTGTAGCCTATTGCAGTTCTAGGGTTTTTACCTGATATAGCATTCAATTTTTGAGCTGCTGTATCAACAAAGAGATTGCCGTCTTTAACAAGATAAGGGCCACCACTGACTATGTGCTTCATATCATTCCAATTTGGTGAAGTATTAATGTCTATTTGTACACTTTTTCCATTAAAAAACGGCTTCAATTTTTCTTTTGGACCGGATATAACATATCCATCTTTAGGAATTTGAATTGAGCCGTCTGAAATTTGTATGATTTTGCCATCTTGAATAGCCATCTGAACCCCATACTTTGGCGTGGGTGGAGAATATTGCCCCCAGTCCCTCGTATATGCCAAAACATGGGTTGCAAGCATCCTCGGCTGGTTAATATTGTCTATTGGTACACTTGTAAATAAGTTATGTATTTTTCCGTCAAATTCAACTCTTGCCATTTTAAAATCGTTTTCGCCGATTCCCATCGCAACTCTGTTGTAAATAGGACCCGTCAATATTTTTTTGTCTATCATCAAAGTCCCCAAAGGCACTCCTGATTGAGGCTTGAAATAAGTCCCGTTTACAGCAACTACAGCATTGTTCTTTTGAGCAATATTCCTTATTGTTGCTTTTCTGGCTAAAGTACTAGAGGCAAGAGCCGGAGCCAGTTCAATATTTGGATTAATTTTTCTGTTAACTTCCACTACATTAATTTTAATAGGCTGAGAATTTATATATTTTGTTAATTTCACATGAACAATGCCGCTATCGACATAGGTAATCCTTGCATTTCTGTATTTCTGCCGAATATTCTTATCCCATTTGTTTTTCTCGACTGCAAGGCTAGGCTGATTAGCAGGCGGAAGCTTCGTTGAATACAACCCCGCACCCATCGAAGGAGATATTGTTTCGTGAGCAAAAAGAGAGTTATTAGTAAACAAAGCTTGTCCTGAGAAAATCGCCAGTGCCAACATACAGTAGATAGAGTTAACCGCTATTTTCTCGAAACGTTTTTGTTCTTCTAATAACAGCGCGTACATAATTCATACTTTCCTTATACTACTATTGTAACACAAATGCAAACCTTTCGCAAGAGTGAATTAGATGTATTTTTATAAAAACAATGTAAATTTTTATTACAAACGTAATAACAAAGCTTCGCTATATTTTTTCAACTTGGTACAAATTCATACCGCCCAGTGCTTGATATAAATTTATGAAAGCAATTATCTCATTTATTTTTAAAGAAACAGCATTTTGCTCAGACAATAGTTGCTCCTGCCTTTTAATCAATAAGTCCACATTATCGGCTGTTCCTATGTTTTCTTGTCTTTGAACCAAAGACAGCTTGTGTGTATCAAGATTATAACGATTATTAGAAATAAGATATTTTTTATGGGTAGATTTTAAAGAATAAAGAGCATCATTTGTTTCTTGTATAGACGTCAAAACCACTTTGTTGTAGTGTTGCAAGCCTATTTCATAATTATCTTTTTGAAGTTTTAAAAATTGAATTTTTCTGCCACCCATAAACAAATCCATCGTTGGAGCAACGCCGAGATTTGCAAGAAAAGTGTTAGACGAGGCAATGCTATAAGCATTAAACCCCAAATTGCCGTTAAGAACGAAACTCGGTAATAACTCTTTTTTCGCAACTTTTACATTTATGCCTATTCTTTCGAGGTTCAATTCTGATTTTATCCAGTCAGGTCTTGAAGAAATGCTATCTATTTGTATAGTTTGAGGAATTGGGAGACTCATATCTATTTTTTCGTATGGCATACGTTGAACAGGCGAAAAAGCTCTATCTGCAAGCAAAACATTGATTTGATTTTGCAAGACATCTTGTTTTTCTTCTAAGAATTGCATTCTTTCTGTAAGGTACGTCAAATCTTTTTGGGTTTCAATTACGTCATTGATGTTTGCAGTCCCGATTTCGTAGCGTTTTTTAACAGCATCGCACAATTTTAGCTGAACAGAGATGAGCTCTTTTTGTATAGAAATCAACTTGTCTATCTTTATTAAAGTAAAATAATCGCCCGCAAAGGTTGATGTAAGTGATATATAAACCGATTTTTCATCTTGTTTAACCATTTCCAGATTTTTATATTGTGACTTTGTTTTCAAATGATTTTTGCCCCAAATATCAATCTCATAATTCATAGATAAAGGAAGCAAAAAATGAGACTCGGTATAATCAGGGATAGTAATATCGCCAAAAACCTCATCTGAAGATTTAAAGACGTGCCCTACATATCCGTTAAAGCCAATGTTTGGCAATTCGTTAGCAAATGACATTTTGACTAAACGTTGAGCCTCCGAGACCTTTAGCGAAGTTACCTTGAGGTCATTGTTATTGTCATATAATTTACTCAAACCATCTATCAATATTTCATCGTTAAAGTTGGACCAAAACGGAATATTCAGATATTGCAATCTATATGAATTCTCGATGTTTTCTTTTGCATAAGAGGAATTAAACATTCCGAAGACAGTAAATAGTATAAAAATAAAAATTATCTTTTTCATAACGCCACCAATTTGTTATCATAATAACATAAAAAAATAAAAAGCAACTAGCTCTAATGCAAATATATCAAAATAAAAAACCAAACACTATTGCAAATTCAAATTATTGAGTTATCATAACAACTATACAAGGAAAGAAAAATGTTGAAAGAAATTTTTGAAAAATTAATAGGAAACGCTATCGTTCAGGCAGGTAGAGCTATAAAAGTCCACAACTTGGAACTCTTTGCTAAGAAAAATTTCGACATAACACCTGAACAATACGTTGTTTTGAGCATGCTAAATGAAGATACCCTTTTTTACCAAAATAAACTCTGCGAACAGCTCTACAAAGATAAATCAAATATGACTCGAATACTCTCCGTACTGGGGAAAAACGGATATATCGAAAAAATCTGCAAAACAGAAAATAAAAAACAAGTCAACAAAATAAAAATCACAAAAAAAGGTAAAGAATTAAGAAATAAAATACTCCCATTAATGCAAAACTCCAGAGAAAAATATCTGGAGCATATATCAGCTGATGATATGTATATATGCATTAAAGTTCTTTCTAAAATTCAGGAAAATTTAGCTAACAAGGATTAAGAAAATGAAACACAAAAAGCCGAAAGATATATTTGAACAAGAAGCAAAAATCAGATTAAAAACCATAAAATCAAAACACAGAAAACCTTATCAAAAGAAAAGAGTATTAATTCCTTCAATAATAATGCTTTTTTTAGTATTTACAGGCATTATGTCATTCATAGACTCATTGCAATACCAAAGCACCGACGACGCTTTCATTGAAGGAAGATTCGTTGCCATCGCACCTAAAGTTTCAGGAAATATCGTAAAACTGAATTTCAACGACAACGATTTCGTGAAAAAAGGACAACTTCTTTTAGAAATAGACTCAAGGGATTACGAAAACAAAGTCAAAGAACTTGAAAGCAGCCTTAAAGAAGCTAAAGCAAACCGAAATGTTTCCTCTGATGATACCGAAAAATCAGAAGCAGACTTGGCCCAAGCAAATAAAAACCTAAACTTTACAACAAGAGATTTTGACCGTTATAAAAAACTTAAAAAAGAAGGCTTATGCACAAAACAAGAATTTGACTCCGCAGAAACAGCCTATAAACAGGCTAAAGATAGAGAAAAATCACTAAAAGCTTCGGTTAAATCCGGCTCATCTAAACAAGATGTAAACTCAGCAATCGTAGAAAAAACAGAAGCTCAACTCGCTCAAGCAAAATTAAATTTATCCTATACCAAAATTTATGCCCCCCAAGACGGAAACATATCTGCAAGAAATGTAGAAATTGGCAACTATGTGCAAGTAGGTCAAGTGCTTACATCAATTGTTTCACAAAATGTTTGGGTTATTGCCAACTTCAAAGAAACGCAACTTACAAATATGAAAAAAGGACAATCTGTCGCCATAAAAATAGACACTTATCCTTCAAAAAAATTCAAAGGAAAAATCGATAGCATACAAAGAGCTTCGGGAGCAAAAACAAGCCTGTTTCCTCCTGAAAACGCTGTTGGCAGCTATGTCAAAGTTGTCCAACGTATTCCCGTTAAAATTCTATTCGACGAAGATATTTCTCAATTCAATATAACCCCGGGAATGTCAGTTGTACCAAGGGTTAAGATAAAATAATGACAACCTCAAGCGACAAACAGTTAAAAAGTACGCCCCTATGGCTAATATCATTGATTGTTACAATGCCTACATTCTTCGCCTTTCTGGCAACAAGTGCAACAAATGTAGCATTACCACATATAGCGGGCTCTTTCGGCTCTACCAATGACGAAGCAAAATGGGTAGTAACGAGCTACATGATTGCAAATGGAATCGTCCTTCCATTAACAGGGTGGCTTGAAAGAAAGCTCGGAAGACTTGATTTTTTGAAAATATTTATTTTGTTATTTACTTTGGGGTCAATAATCTGTACCGTTGCCCCAAATTTACTCGTTCTTATTATAGGAAGAATTGTCCAAGGAATAGGTGGCGGAGTCTTGATGCCTTTATCTCAATCCATATTACTGCAAGAATTCCCAAAAGACAGGAAAGGTGACGCAATGGCAATTTTCATTTTTGCCATAATGGTTTCATCAATAATGGGACCCACAGTAGGTGGACTTTTGGTAGACAATTTTTCTTGGCAATGGATTTTCATAATAAACATTCCGATTGGCATTTTATCATTAATTTTGATACCTCTTACGATTAATGACACAATAAAACAATCAAAAAAAGAGCAGGTGGATTTTTTAGGATTAACCTTTTTGATTTTATGGCTATTTTCAATGCAAATTATTTTGGACAAAGGACAACAATTCGGCTGGTTCGACTGCAGTTGGATTTGCTGGTTAAGTATTTTTTCTATTGCAAATATGTTTTTGTTCGTCATTTGGGAACTTGAAAACAGAGAACCAATAGTAAATCTTAGAGTTTTCAAGGACACGAATTTTTTCGCAGGAACAATTCTTGGCGTGCTAGTAAACATAATGGTGTGCGTCACAATAATTTTATTACCTCAATTTTATCAAGGACTTATGCATTACACGGCAGCCTTAACAGGATTGGCACTGGCAAGCAGAGTAATAGCTTGCGTCGCATTATTATTTATCGGAAAACTTTGTCAATTATATGATTTAAGACTTTTAATAACCATCGGATTTGTATTTATAGGCTTATCTATCGGAATGTGTGCAGACTTAAATCTCCAAATTGCCCCAACAACAATTATCCTGTCAAATGTGTTATTCGGAATAGGCTCTGTTTTTGCACTTGTACCTGTTTCAGCAATCGCATTAGGAACTTTACCGAAAAACGAAATCGCAAATGCAGCAGGTATTCACAGTTTAACAAAATGCGTAACCGGTTCAATGTTCACATCTCTCGCCTCCAGCTTTGCAATAAGCTTATCGCAAGTTCATCAGACTTATTTATTAAAAAACATGACTGTTTACAACCCTATTTTTGTAAAACATTTTTCCGCTTTACAACACTTTTTCAGCAACAATTCGGCAATGATTATTGCAACCAAAAAAGCAAATGTCGTCTTATACAAACAACTATTAACTCAAGCAAAACTATGTGCTTTCTCTGATTTATTTCAATTTGCATCGTTGGTTTCTTTTATAGCGATTCCTCTTGTATTTGTACTCAAAACCCAACGCCCTCAAAAAGACTGATTATAAATATATATAAGATTTGCCCAATACGCTTTTTTGTAATAAAATTAACACGTTATAAGAATAAATGAGGGTTTTATTTATGCCGAGACCAATGAATATTACAGAAAAGATATTGGCAAAACACGCAGGACTTGATGAAGTTAAACCTGGTGACTTGATTACAGCTAAAGTTGACATCACACTCGCAAACGACATTACAGGACCTGTTGCTATTAAAGAATTCAAAAAAATCGGCGTGGATAAAGTTTTTGATAAATCAAGAACAGTTTTTGTTCCTGACCACTTTGTACCAAACAAAGATATCAAATCAGCTGAACAAGTTAAATTAATCAGAGAATTTGCAAGAGAGCAAAAACTCGACAATTTCTTTGAAGTCGGAAGAATGGGCATTGAGCATACATTGCTTCCCGAAAAAGGGATTGTAACAGCCGGCGACTTGGTTATCGGTGCCGACTCACACACATGCACTTACGGTGCTTTGGGTGCATTTTCAACAGGAGTAGGCTCGACAGACCTCGCTTGTGCTATGGCGTCAGGCGAAACTTGGTTCAAAGTTCCTCCAACAATTAAAGTTGAATTTAACGGCAAACTTAACAAATGGGTTTCTGCTAAAGATTTAGTATTACGTTTAATCGGCGACATCGGCGTGGACGGAGCCCTTTATAAATCACTTGAAGTCGGCGGAAATGTTATTGAAGAAATGGAAATGGACGGACGCTTCACTTTCTGCAATATGGCGATTGAAGCAGGTGCTAAAAACGGAATTATTGCTCCTGACGATAAAACTAAAGCATTTTTAGACGGCCGTTCTCAAAGAGAATACACCTTCTACAAAAGTGATGAAGATGCCGAATACGAAAAAATTATAAAATATGATGTTGCTGATATTGAACCTACAGTCGCATTCCCCCACTTGCCGGAAAATACAAAACCTATTTCTCAAGTCGGCGAAATAAAAATTGACCAAGCCGTAATCGGTAGTTGCACTAACGGAAGAATCTCCGATTTAAAAATCACTGCAGATATTTTAAAAGGAAGACAAGTCCACCCGAACGTAAGACTGATTGTATTTCCGGGAACTCAAGCAATATACCTTGAAGCAATCGAAAAAGGCTACGTCCAAACAATAGTAGAAGCAGGCGGTGCTGTTTCCACTCCAACTTGCGGTCCTTGCCTTGGCGGACACGCAGGCATTTTAGCCGCAGGAGAAAAAGCTATATCTACAACAAACAGAAATTTTGTTGGAAGAATGGGACACGTTGATAGTGAAGTTTACCTAGCATCACCTGCTATTGCAGCTGCCAGTGCAATCTTAGGTAAAATCGCATCACCTGATGAATTAGGATTATGATTAAAGAATATAAAACACCTATAACAGAAAAAAGCGTATTTGTAGGACCTGACGTCAAAGAAGATGTCATTATCCTTGCAATAGAATCAAGTTGTGACGAAACAGCTTGTGCAATTGTAAAAAACGGGCGAGAAGTCTTGGCAAATGTAGTTGCTTCTCAAATAAAAACTCACCGTGAATTCGGAGGAGTAGTCCCAGAAGTAGCAGCCCGTGAGCATCTTGACGCTGTAAACCTTATTATAACTGAAGCTTTTGAACAATCAGGACTAAAACCTGAAGAATTGACAGCTATAGCTGCAACCGTAGGTCCCGGACTTGTAGGCTGTTTACTCGTAGGAATGAACGCTGCAAAAGCACTTGCCGTTACATACGACAAGCCATTTATCGGCGTAAATCACCTTAATGCTCATGTTTGTGCAAATTATATTGATACTGACCTCAAACCTCCATTCGTTGCACTGCTTGTAAGTGGTGGGCATACACAAATAATAAAAGTCGATAGCTATGAAGAACAATCAATTATCGGTGAAACCATTGATGATGCAACAGGCGAAGCTTATGATAAAGTCGCAAGACTATTAGGGCTCCCATACCCAGGAGGACTTAACCTTGACAGAATGGCTCCAAACGGAAACCCCAATGCCTATAGTTTGCCTATTGCGAAAGTTAAAGGTGATTACGATTTTAGCTTTTCAGGGTTAAAAACCGCTGTTTTGCAACTTACTCAAAAATTAAAAAAAGAACTCGGCACAATTCCGAACGAAGATGTTGCTGCAAGTTTCCAAGAATGTATCACAAAAACTTTATTCAAAAAAACACTAAAAGCTGCAGTCAGCATAGGTGCTAAAAAAATAGCTTTGGGTGGCGGTGTAGCTGCAAATTCTGAAATCAGAAAGAAATTTTTCGCACTTGAAGAAAACGGCTACAAAATCTACGCTCCTGCAATGAAATATTGCACAGATAATGCTTCTATGGTTGCCTCTGCTGCTTATTTTTCAACTAACACATTCCCTGATTTGGGCGTTGAAGTTTTTTCAAGATGTTCATAAAAATGTGCTATAATCCACATTAATAAATATTGAAGGGTTTACAATGAAAGAAACAGCAAAAAAATATTTTTCCATTGGATATTCCTGCTCTGAATCAATGGTTATGGCAGCAGCAGAATTAGGGCTTGTGTCCAAAGATTTACTTTCCGTTGCAAGTTCATTTTCAGGCGGTATGGGAAGCGGTTGTCTTTGTGGAGCTGTTGCAGGTGCTCAAATGATTATCGGAGCATTAAACGGTAGAAATCAAGAAAAAAACGGAATGGACGCAAGAGTTCTTGCTAAAAAATTTATTGAAAAATTTAAAGAAAAAAACAAAGCAACTTGTTGTAAAATTTTGACACTAAAATATAAAGATAATTTTGCATCCCCAGAAAGAAAACTTCACTGTTCTCAAATGGTTGAAGATGCCGCACTTATTTTGGAGGAATTATTAGAATTAAAGACAGTCAAAACCTAATATTATAAAACAAAACCGCTAACAAAAGGGAAAAACAAATGAATCAAGAAGCTCAAAATGAACTCGAAAGATTGTTAAACGGCAATAAAAGATTTATAACAGGTACTCCAAAAGCAGAAAATAAATGCCTGCAAACATTGCAAAAACTATCTACTTCTCAATCGCCTAAAGCTATTGTATTAAGTTGTTCAGACTCAAGAATTGTTCCTGAGCTGATATTTGATTGCGGAATAGGCGAACTTTTCGTGGTGAGAACAGCTGGCGTAGGGATTGGTCCGAATATCACAGAAAGCATCGAATTCGGGATTGAAGAATTAAAAATACCGCTCTTGATACTACTCGGCCACGATAATTGCGGCGTTATCAAATACGCAAAAGATAAATACCCCGCACCCCTAGACGATTTTTACGGACTCATGAATTCTGTATATCCGGTTTTGGGTGACAACAAATTGTCTTACAACGAAATATCTCAAGCCCATACCATTCTAACTAAAAAAATATTAATGAAACGCTCATACATAATCAGAGAAGCGGTGGAAAAAAACAAACTAGCAATCACAACAGCTCACTTCAGCTTTGAATCCGGAACAGTGGAAATTATATAAACCATATTAAATATAAATGCTATTTATTAGCTATTTTTTCAGACTTAATTTTTTCAAGCTCCTTAAATACACAGTCTGAGCTATCGCTGTTTAAAACACTCTCTAAAAATTTAATAGCCTGTTCCAGATTAATTTTATTTTTCATATTTAAATAACTCCAAGTCTTATTAATATAATAAGAGAGGGGTAGTAAAATATCATCGTATGAAAAAACTAATTTGATTCAACCGGTTGCACTTGACGCGGTCTTTCAAGAGATAAAAGCATATCTTGAGGATAAACTTCTTCCGTGAGCCCTAAAGTTCCGTTGATAATAAAGAAATCTATTTTTTCACCGGGGCTTATATTCAAATCAAAAAACGGAATACACAATTCAACAATATCTTCATAGGCATATTTCACGTTATTGTTCATCTGCAATACCCATAGATTATTCTCTTGTGCTTTAGAAAATTGCATCGGTGATTTAACATCTTTAAACAAAGTTATTTTCAACTCATGAGAATATCCGTCTTTTAAAATCGGGAACAAATAATCAGGCTTATTAACTGTCCTTATTGGTGCAGTATAAGCCGCATATTCATTGTATGATTTAAAATACACATATATTTGATAAATAGATTTAAATTTACCTTCCATGTCGAAAATAAATCTGTTTATATCAAATCTTAAATATATATTAGTTTCATCACAGCCAAAACATATTCTGTTAAAAAGCTTATTTTCTTGAGGAATAGGACCAGCAGGGATATCAATACAACCTGCATTTATCCATTCATCATTGTATAAATCTTTACCGTTCACATGTGGCGAAATTTGCTTTTTAGGAGCTCTGGACGGTTTGCCTAAAAACGAAATCAACGGCGAATCAAGATATTTCGGAACTTTTTTACCAAGCAACAAATATATATTTTTCAAATGTTCTCTAAAAAGATAATCAAAAATATGGTCTTGTCCTGAGTCATTAGGCTCACCATACCACCAGAACCAATCGGAGCCCTGAGCAATATATAGTTCATTTTTTGCCATTGTTACAAGTCTTTTATCAACATCTTTTTCTTTTGCAAAAATCTTTAAATCTTCTTCCGTATGGCAGAGGTATTTCCAAGCGAGATTTTTTGTAGGCTCAGCAATCCATAATTGAAAATCTCTGTTAATCCAAGAGCCGGCTGCCAATGAATCCAATTTTTTAATATGCTGAACTTCTTTTATGTAATCACTGACAAGGACAGAATGTAAAGTTTCATCACGTGTAATTAATTTATACAAAGTTTTTAAAAATTGAGCACCATCATTAGCATAGCTTTCCCAACTATTTTCTCCGTCCATCGCAATAGTCAACAAATGATGTTCATCAGGTGAATTTTGAAGTTTATTTTGAATAGTTTTTATTCTGCTATATAAATCACTCGCAGCAATAACACTTTCATGGTGAGGATATTCAAAACTTATAAGATTAGGAATTACAGAATCCCTAAAGACAATATTTATAGGTTTGTGATTTTTTGACTCATAAGTATAAGCGTTGCAAAGGTCATAAGGGTCTTCGAGATACCCTTTAAAATCACGAACAAACTCTTTTTTTAACGTGTTAGCCAGTATGCCCTCATCAGAAACTGTCCATTTTATACCCAAATCAGCAAAGCAATCTAAAGTTTTTTGACTGACACAATGTTCAGATGGCCACATTCCTACAGGTCTTTTGCCAAAAGTTTGCTCCATTTTATCAAGAGCCATCTTAATTTGAGTTTTAGCATCTTCTGCCATATTAATTTTACAGTCAGGCAAAGGGTGCCTTATAGCGGACTTTTTCGCAACATTCATATCAAACATAATCGGCAAAATCGGGTGATAGTAGGGGCTCGTTGTAATTTCTATCCGACCTTCATCTTGATATTTTTTAAATTCAGGTATAATACGAGCCATAATTTGACGTTGAATATCAATTACAGCAACCCTTTGAGCTAAAGAAAAGCCTCTTTCTTGTTCAATAAAAGATTTGAGCTCAGGATATTCTTCAATCCATCTGGGGTCAAACCATACCAGATTAAACCACATCATGATATCAGAATATTCCTGCTCAGAAAAATCAGAGATATCTACTTCTTCTTTGAGATATCTTTTGTGATACAAGTCACTATAGTATTTGTGATGAGAAATCAAGTTTGCATAATTCGCATCAAAGAAATAATTGAGGATATATTGCTTATCATCTTCTGTAAGTTCATCAATAGGAGTCACCGTAAGTTTAGAATGAATGTCATGGGCACCTTTGTGGGCATATTCTTCAATCGCATCAACCAAAACAGGTACAAGATTGAAATTCAACTTCAAATCAGGAAAGTTGTCGAGTTGCAGAAGCATATCCAAATAATCTTTAATAGCGTGCAACCTAGCCCAAGGCATAAGTCTGATACCATTAGGCTGTGCCTGATAGTTTGGTTGGTGCATATGCCAAATAAAGGCTATTGATAGATTTTTATGCATATTTCAGTTGACTCCACAGAAAGTATCATATCACATGGAACGCCAATACGGAAGCAGAAATTGCGTAATATCATACTTGAGTTTGATACATATATGAAGTTTTGTAACGCCATAGTGGTCTACAAATTCGTTACTATAATTGAACGAGAACACAACAAATCACAATACTATATAAAAAATATTACTATGGGGACTTCACAAGCTAAAAAATTAGTGCTTTAATATAAACAATTCATGCGGCATGAATATTTGATATTATTGACTCATGCACCTGAATAACAAAATTTTTAATCACAGCCATGGGTTAAGGCTCATGACTTAGGGGAGGAGATTTGGAATATAATCCAAATAATGGCCGCAAATAGCGGCTTTTTTCTTGCCTTCTTTAGCCTAACCTATATACGGCAATAGCGGCTTTTTAGGTTGGATTTCAGCCTAACTGGCATAATAACAACAAAAAGAGCGTCCAACGACGCTCTTAAATCTATATATATGTTCTTTACGGTCTTAGTCTATCCATCAAACGAGGGAACGGAATTGTTTCTCTAACATGATGCAATCCACAAATCCAAGCAACTGTTCTTTCTATACCCAAGCCAAAACCTGCATGGGGAACGGAGCCGTATTTTCTCAAATCGAGATACCAATCAAAAACTTCTTCTGAAAGACCTTGTTCTTTGATTTTTGCTTTGAGTTTATTTATATCACTTTCCCTTTCGCCACCGCCTATCATTTCACCATAGCCTTCCGGTGCAATCATATCAACGCAAGCAGCCTTGTCGCCATCTTGTTTCATATAAAACGCCTTTACTGACATCGGATAGTGGTGAATCATAACAGGCTTATCAAATTCTTCACCGATAAGAGTTTCTTCATCTCCGCCAAAATCTTCGCCCCAGGGGGTATCATTACCTTTTTTATGAAGAATTTCAATCGCTTCATCATAAGAAACTCTCGGGAAAGGACGTTTGATGTTTTCTAATTTAGAAATATCTCTTTCTAAAGTCTCAAGCTCAGCCCTATTATGCTCAACAACGTTTTGAACAATATATTCAACAAATTCTTCAGCCAAATCCATATTGTCATAAATGTCAGCAAATGCGACTTCAGGCTCA
The DNA here is from genome assembly GCA_028693235.1 of Candidatus Gastranaerophilales bacterium. Taxonomy (NCBI): domain Bacteria; kingdom Bacillati; phylum Candidatus Melainabacteria; order Candidatus Gastranaerophilales; species Candidatus Gastranaerophilales bacterium. The sequence continues at coordinate 360,655 of JAQUVW010000002.1, read as the reverse complement.
ACCATCCAAAATTCCGTCAAATGGCGACGTGTTTTTGATTTTTCAGCCCTAAAAGTCGGACCAAAACAATATGCCTTACCAACAGCCATAGCTGCAGCTTCCATATAAAGCTGCCCTGATTGTGACAAATACGCTTTTTCGTCAAAATAATCGACTTCAAATAGATTTGTTGACCCCTCGCAAGCATTCGGGGTAAAAATGGGAGCATCAACCAGCGTAAAACCTTTCATATCAAAAAAATCACGCACTGATTTTATAATTCTGTGACGAATTTTCAAAATAGCTTTTTGCTTCAAAGAACGAAGCCACAAATGACGGTGTTCCATCAAAAAGTGAGTGCCGTGTTCCTTCGGCGTGATAGGATAATCCAATGAATCACCAATGACTTTCACATCAGTAGCGTCAATTTCAAATCCAATTTTTGAACGGTCATGTTTTTTAACAGTTCCAACCACCTCAATAGAAGATTCTTGAGTTATTTTATCAGCAAGTTCAAACACCTCAGGTGCAACATTACCCTTAAAAACAACAGCTTGAATTTCGCCTGTACCATCTCTTAATTGCAAAAAATGCAATTTCCCGCTTGAACGTTTATTATAAAGCCACCCTTGAAGCGAAATTTCCTTACCTTCAAAATCCTTTATGTCTGATATAAATATTTTTTTCATATAAACCTCTAAAACATAATCTTACCGCTTAATAATAACATATTATTTATACAATATAACATCATGTAAAAATTTGTTTAAAATTTTCTGTTTTTATGCAAGAATGTTTGTACAATGGCATTTTGCTATAATAATTTAGTAGTTTAAAATAAAGGAAAACAAGAAATGGCAAGACAAACTCCATTAGAGAAAGTTAGAAACATTGGTATTGCCGCTCACATTGATGCGGGCAAAACCACTACTACAGAACGTATTCTCTTTTACACAGGTAAAACACATAAAATCGGTGAAGTTCACGACGGTGCTGCCGTAACCGACTTCATGGATCAAGAACGTGAACGTGGCATCACAATTCAATCTGCTGCTGTTACAGCTTATTGGAACGGTCACCAAGTCAATATCATCGACACCCCCGGGCACGTTGACTTTACAATCGAAGTTGAACGTTCTTTACGTGTATTAGATGGCGTTGTTGCTGTTTTCTGTGCAGTTGGTGGCGTTCAATCTCAATCTGAAACAGTTTGGAGACAAGCTAACAGATACGAAGTTCCTCGTATGGTATTCGTAAACAAAATGGATAGAACCGGTGCAAACTTCTTCCGTGTAGTTGACCAAATCAAAAACAGATTAGGTGCAAACGCAGTTCCTATCCAACTTCCTATCGGTGCTGAAGATAAATTCTCAGGCTTAATTGACCTTATGACTATGAAAGCTGAAATCTACACAAATGATTTGGGAACTGACATCAAAGAAGAAGAAGTACCTGCTGATATGCTTGAAGAAGCTAAAAAATACAGAGCAGAAATGATTGAAAAAATTTCTGAACTTGATGATGATTTAATGATGAAATTCTTAGAAGGTGAAGAACCTACTGTTGAAGAATTAAAAACTGCTTTGAGAAAAGCTGTTTGTGAAAACAAAATTGTACCTGTTACTTGCGGTACTGCTTTCAAAAACAAAGGTGTCCAACTATTGCTAAATGCGGTTATTGACTTTATGCCTTCTCCTGTTGATGTTAAAGCTATCGAAGGTGAACTTGAAGATGGTTCTAAAGTTGAAAGACATTCTTCTGATACAGAACCATTTGCAGCTCTTGCATTCAAAGTTATGACTGACCCTTACGTAGGTCGTTTAACATTTATGAGAGTTTACTCAGGTGTACTTACTGCTGGTTCTTACGTTCTAAACGCTACTAACGGCAAGAAAGAACGTATCTCAAGACTTGTTCAAATGTACGCTGACCAAAGAAATGAAATTACAGAAGTTCACGCAGGCGATATTTGTGCGGCTGTTGGTTTGAAAGACACCACAACCGGTGATACATTGAGTGATGAAAAATCACCAATCGTACTTGAAAGAATGACTTTCCCAGAACCTGTTATCGAAGTTGCTATTGAACCAAAAACAAAAGCTGACCAAGATAAAATGGGTATCGCTCTTCAAAAACTTGCAGAAGAAGATCCTTCTTTCAGAGTTAAATCTGATGCTGAAACAGGTCAAACTATCATCGCAGGTATGGGCGAACTTCACTTAGATATTATCGTTGACCGTTTGCTTAGAGAATTCAAAGTAGATGCTAACGTTGGTAAACCACAAGTTGCTTACCGTGAAACTATCAGAGGCAACGCTGACCAAGACTCTAAATTTGTCCGTCAATCAGGTGGTAAAGGTCAATACGGTCACGTTAAAATTCAAATCGCTCCAGCTGAAGAAAATGCAGGTTTCGTATTCGAGAACAAAATCGTCGGTGGTGCTATTCCTAAAGAATATATCGAACCGGCAAGAAAAGGTATGGAAGAAGCTCTTGAAGGTGGTATCCTAGCAGGATTCCCAATGATAGACGTTAAAGTTACCTTGTACGATGGTTCTTACCACGATGTCGACTCTTCTGAAATGGCGTTCAAAATCGCTGGTTCTATGGCTGTTAAAGACGGCGTTAAGAAAGCTAAACCTTGCATTCTTGAACCTATGATGAAAGTTGAAATCGAAGTTCCTGAAGAAAATACAGGTGATATTATCGGTGATATTTCTTCAAGACGTGGACGTGTTGAAGGTATGGAAATCATTGAAGGCACAGGAATTCAAAAAATCAAGGCTATCGTTCCTTTGGCTGAAATGTTTGGTTATGCAACAGACATCCGTTCAAAAACTCAAGGTAGAGGAACTTTCTCAATGGAATTCAAATGCTACGAACAAGTTCCATCAACTATCGAAACAGAAATCATTTCAAAATCAGGTGCTACTGCATAGTTTTGAAACTGAATTCAATAAATTCAAAGACGACACTTTTGGGTGTCGTCTTTTTTAGTATTATTTTTTATACTAAGGTTTAAAAGTTTTTATCGCATCAAAAAGTTCTGAGTAATCACCATTAAAAGACAAACGCATATCATCGATATAAAAATAGACGATATATCTAAAAAATTTGGCAAAAAAATCATTAAATTTTGTAATTAATTGGAATAGTTAAAAACTCATATTATAATTATAAAATGAGAATTATGGGAATAGACCCCGGAATGGCAATCGTGGGGTACTCAATAGTTGATATAGAAAATGACACAAATATTCTTGTCGCATCTGGTTCAATCCAAACTGACAAGGGGGATTCTGACTCAAAAAGACTCGCTGAAATCGGAGCAGATATGGCGACTTTAATCGAAAAATATCACCCTGATGTTGCAAGCGTCGAAAAGTTGTTCTTTTTCAAAAATCAAAAAACCATTATTCCTGTAGCTGAAGCCCGAGGCGTTATTCTTATGGAGCTTGAAAAATATGAAGTTCCGATGTACGAATATACTCCAATGGTCGTGAAACAAGTAATGACAGGATACGGGAGAGCCTCTAAAGAAGAAGTAGCCATAATGGTTGAAAAATCCATTGAGTATGAAACGTTACCAAAACTTGACGATACTTTGGATTCAATCGCAATAGCTTTATGCCACGCAAGAAGTTGTATTTCCATATAAAGGAGAAAATATGAATATAAATATTTTAAAAGAAATGAGTTTGCTCGGTGCTATATTTGGGCTTGCATTGGGAATAATCGCTATTTTGCCCTGGATTGGAACTTTATCATTTTTAGCTTTAATGTTCTTATCTGCAACAGCTGTCATTGTTTATCTTAAAAAACAGAACAAAATAGGATTATTAACCACTAGAGATGGTGCTATATATGGAGCAATAATCGGCTTCGTTTCTTGTATAGGATTTTGTTGCTCTATGATTCCGTTGGCTTCAATTATCGCTTTTATTAACCATTTGTGGTTCCACAAACTTGTTTGGTATTCAAGCATTGGGATTTGGTTTTTAAACGGTATCGGCGGTTTTTTAGTTTTAATAATGATGATTATTTTCGTAGGAATTTTAAGCGGATTGATGAATTCATTCGGAGGATTGGCTACAGTTTATTTCTACGACCAAATTTTAAATAGAGAAGACACAAACGAAACTTTTCACATAGATAATTAAAGATTAAGGATTAAAAATGACATTTGAATCAAAAATAAAAACAATTGAATGGATTGACGGCGTTTCAAGAATGATTGACCAAACCATTTTACCTAAAGAATTTAAACTTGTTGATATAAAAACAGTAGAAGAAATGTATGTTGCAATAAAAGATATGATTGTCAGAGGAGCTCCGGCAATAGGAATAGCAGGTGCTCACGGGGTGGCATTAGCTGCTCAAGAATTAGGCACATCGATTGAGTGCCCTTCTGTATTTATAGAAGAATTGCAAAAAAAAGCTGATTATTTAAAAAGCTCACGTCCGACAGCAGTAAATTTAGCTTGGGCGGTAGATAAACAAATGGCATTTGTAAAAGATTTATCCGAACGAGAAAACAACGTTAAGAATTTGATTAAAGCACTTGTCGAACATGGGATTAAACTTGAAAATGAAGACATTGAAATCAACAAAAAAATGGGTGACTATGGAGCACAATTGGTGCCTAAAGGTGCAACAATTTTGACCCATTGCAACGCAGGGGCCTTGGCAACAGTAGGTTACGGAACAGCTCTTGGCGTAATTCGTTCCGCCTACGCAAAAGATAAAACAATAAAAGTTTTCGCAGACGAAACTCGCCCACGTCAACAAGGAGCCAGACTTACCACATGGGAACTCACGATGGACGGCATTCCAACAACCTTAATCACTGACGGAATGTGCTCTTATTTTATGAGCAAAGGAATGATTAACATGGTTGTAGTCGGAGCAGACAGAATTGCCGCAAACGGCGATACTGCCAACAAAATAGGCACTTACACAGTTGCAATCGCTGCAAAATACCATAATGTGCCTTTTTACATTGCTGCTCCATTGTCAACAATTGATACAAACATAAAATCAGGAGCTGAAATACCAATTGAAGAACGCTCACATGAAGAGGTTACACATATTAATGGTGACTGGATTTGTGCAAAAGATGTCAACATTATAAACCCCGGATTTGATGTTACGCCTCATGAGCTTATCGCAGGTATAATCACTGAAGTCGGCGTTTTAAAGCCTGATTACAACAAATCAATTAAAGAAGCTTTTGAAAAAAATAAATAATGTCATTTTCATTATGCAAATTTATGAGATAATGGAACTTTTATGTCTGACCGCAAGCCTTAATAGCTTGTGGTTATATTAAATCATATCACGTCTTTATTCTATGATATTTTTCCCCTCAGGGGAATACATTTTTTCTCGTGCGGTTTTTATTTTTTCAATCAAGAATTTATAGTTATCATTATTGAGTTGGTTCAAAGATACGACCATTTTTTCACAGGCTTTTTGAATATTATTCCCGTTAAAATTCATCATATCTTGTGCCATTTGAGCATTCGACATAGCGAGCCTTGTAGTATCCCTAAATCCACTCGCAGCAAGTTTAAGTGCAAGTTCATTACCTTCTGCGGCTTTAAATATAGATTGAGCAACGAGCATTGGCATATGACTAATCAATGCAACTGCCTCGTCATGAGATTTTGCATCAGCTTCAATAATATTTGCCCCTGTAAGTTCAATTATTTTTCTCAATTCGGCAATATCATCTTGCGAAACATTTTTTTGTGGAGTGATAACCCATTTAGCACCCTCAAACAGACCATCAAAAGAATATTCAAAGCCGGAATGTTCAGTGCCTGCCATCGGATGAGTACCGATAAATTTATAAGGTCTTGTTTTTGCCATAACAAACTCTTTGACACTGGCAACATCACAGACGATAGCAGATTTAGGCAAAATATTTTCAAGCAAGTCTAATGTTTCCAAGGTTTTAGAAATGGGAGTGCAAACAAAAACGATATTACAATTTTTCAAAACTTCATAATCAGAAGAAACAATATCTGCATATTTTTTTGCTTTATCAAGAGATTCATTATTTCTTGTAACCACAGTCATTTCAATATTATATTTATACAAAGCTTTTAAGAGAGAGCCACCGATAAGCCCCAATGCTACAATACCAATTTTCATCGCAATTCCTTTATTATTGATTACAAGATACTACATGTTAACATTTATTCACAGATTTGCATAGTATCCAAATATATGTAATAATGACTATAAATTAATAGTCTAACCATTCCTTTCTTGACTTATGCGGCTTACGGTCGCATTTTATTTTGCTAATTTTTATTTTATCACTACGTTATGAGTATTAATAGGAAGATTGAATATAAATGTCGTGCCATCTTCTTTGCAGGAAGAAAAATCAATGTTTCCACCGTGCATCATAACAATCTTTTTGCACAATGCTAACCCTATCCCCGCACCCTCATAATTTTCTCTGGGCGAAGGAGAACATTGATAAAACAACTTAAATAGACTATTTTTGTGTTTTGCATCAATACAACGACCATGATTATTTATCTCAAATACAAAATTGTTTCCGTCTAAATATGTTATGACTTTTATAACTCCACCTATATCGGAGAACTTTGTTGAATTACTTAATAGATTATATATTACTTGCATAAACCGTTTTGAATCTGCATTTATCAAAATATCGATTAATTTAAGTTCCAATCTTAAACTTTTTTTGTCATTAGGCTTTCAAACTCGTCAACTATATCATTTATAATGGTTTTGGTATTAAATTTTTCAAAATTCAGATTAATATTCCCCGACTCTGCAATAGAGGCGTCTTGGATATCAATCATTAATCTAAGCAAATGCTTTGAACAATTATAAATGTTTTGAGCATATTTATCTATTTCAGATTGATTAAGCTGCGATGAATTTTGGAGCAATTCAGAAAATCCAATTATTGTATTCAACGGAGTTTTAAATTCATGAGAAAGCCCTGCAATAAACTCAACTTGGTTCTTATTTGCTTGCTTTAATTTTTCATATAATTTAGAATTTCGCAAAGACATTGAAATATTTTCAACAACCAACTGTAAAATATTTTTTTCTTCTTCATTAGCCCAATTGCCTTTTTTATATAAGAAAATAACGGCGGACAAGCTATTTTCCGTATAAATGGGTTCAACAACATAAGAAGAATTTAAACCGTTTTTTATAAATTCTCTCATATTTATTCTTTGAGATTCTAAATCAGAATTAATATAACATTTTATTTCTTTGTTCTTCTCAAAAACATAATCATCAATATATTGAACACATTCATTGGATATAGGAGCATTAACATATTTACGTTCTAAAATATGCTTATCTTCGTTAAGTCCATATATACTACACAACTCCGAGCCAACCAATTTTTCGAGTTGAGTACTTATTACATCAGTCAATTCCGAAATTTCAAGAGTAGAATTTATATTTTTAACTAAATAATTAATTTGTTTCCATTTTTCTTCATTTTGAAGAAATTTATTAATGTAACGTGCAAGTTGCTCTTGATTTTCTAAAATTGTGTTTTGTAAATTTTGGACTAACCTATCATTATTTTCGGATTTTTTGAAGAAGTTCATAACCTAAATCTTTACTCTTGCTTGAATTTTATCATATATTGGAACAATTATCCACTATATATTTTCCGCTTCGGGTAATATTTTTTATTATTTGTACTGGATTATAAGATTTATTTTTTGTATAATTGAATAAATACCGTAAAAAACTTTCTTGCAAACAAAAGTCAAAATAATAACAGAAGTCAGGAATAATCTATGCAAGGCAAATTATTTATCATCTCAGGTTCCTCCGGTGTCGGCAAAGGAACCTTAATCAAAAGATTTATGGACGCAAATCCAACAGTCAAATTCTCCGTATCTGCAACGACGAGAACCCCTCGCCCCGGCGAAACTAACGGAGTTAATTATTTTTATATTTCAGAAGATGATTTTAAAAAATCTATCAATAATAATGAATTTCTTGAATGGGCTGTCTTTAGCGAGCACTTCTATGGTACAAAACAATCAATAGTTGAAGATTCTTTGAAAAACGGCAACGATATTATTCTCGAAATCGACACACAAGGTGCTTTTCAAGTTAAAGAAAAAATCAAAGATGCCATTTCTATATTCATTTTGCCCCCATCTATTGAAATTCTCGAACAACGCTTAAGAGGAAGACACACAGAAGATGAAGCCTCTATTCAATTAAGACTTGATTTTGTCAGAAAAGAACTCAAAGCATCTGAAAAATTTGACTACAAAATAGTTAATGATAACCTTGAAGAAGCTTTATGCAGCTTGCAAGATATTTATAATAAAGAAAGAAATTCATAATGCTTACGGGAAAAAACATCCTCATCGGAATAACAGGTGCAATAGCCGCTTATAAAACAATCGAATTAATAAGACTGTTTAAAAAAGCGAACGCAAACGTGAAAGTTGTTGTCACAGAAAACGCCTATAAATTTGTAACTAAAACAACTCTTCAATCCTTGAGTCAAAACGAGGTCTTCTGTAACCAATATGACTTCGAAGACTTTAAACCCGAGCACATCTCCCTTGCGGAGGAAGCTGACGTATTTTTAATTTGCCCAGCCAGTGCAAATACCATCTCCAAAATCGCAAACGGGATTTGTGACAATCTTTTGACTTCAATATTTTGTGCATTTAAAAAAACAACCATTTTGGCCCCTTGTATGAATACTGGGATGTGGGAAAACACTTTCATCCAAGAAAATATAAAAAAACTGACAGCTAACGGCACAACGATAATAGAGCCCCAAACCGGCTTTCTTGCCTGCGGAACCGAAGGAAAAGGCAGACTTGCCGATATAGACACTATTTTTGAATCTGTTAAAAATATCTTAACAATAAAAAAAAAGCTCATAGGTAAAAAAATCATAATAACTGCAGGTGGCACAAAAGAAAATATTGACCCCGTAAGATACATCGGAAATTATAGTTCAGGCAAAATGGGGCTGGCTCTTGCAGACTCCGCATTTGAACAAGGTGCGGAAGTTACTCTGATAAGCACTTTCGACATAAATAAACCTTACAATGTTATCAAAGCTGAAAATGCTGACAAAATGCTTAAAGAAGTGTCTAATGCCATGAAAACAGCTGATTCCTTGATAATGGCTGCCGCCGTCTCTGATTATAAAGTCAAAGATGAAGCTCAAAACAAAATAAAAAAAGATAACAATGAAAAAATCATACTTGAATTGGTTCAAAATCCTGATATCCTTGCGAACTCGGCTAAAAATAAAACCCCAAATCAACTTGTCGTAGGATTTTGTGCCGAAAGTGAAAATTTGATTGAAAATGCAAAAACTAAAATTGACAAAAAACAATGTGATTTTATAATTGCAAACGATATATCTCAAAAAGATATAGGATTTTCTTCTGACGAAAACGAAGTTTATATAATTGATAAGAAAAAAAATATAACCCACATTGACAAAAACTCAAAAAAAATAATCGCTGAAAAAATTATCGAGGTAATATATGGCTAAAACAGGTGACATTATAAAATCTATTGAGGATTTTGCCCCTCTTGATACAGCACAAGAATGGGATAACAGCGGATGGCAAATTAATCTTAAAAATACTCTCACAAAACGTGTTATGCTGGCACTAACCCTTACTCCTGATGTCTTAAATCAAGCAATTATAAGCCATTGCGACCTCATAATAACTCATCACCCGATTATTTTTAATCCTCTGAAAAAGATTGTTGACCCATTGCTCACAAAAACTATTAAAAACAACATACAAGTATATTCCGCACATACAAATTTAGATATTGCAAAAGGCGGAATTACGGACTATTTAGCCACAAAATTAGGATTTAGAGCAACCAAAACCAACAATGATTTCATTAAAAAATTCGACCTTCCAAAAGAAGAAAAATTGGAAACAATAATTAAACTTATAAAATCAAACTTAAATCTTGAACATATAAAATTGATTAATCCATCGAAAAAGCAAACCATAAAATCAATCGCTTTGTGTAGCGGAGCCGGCGGAAGCTTTATTTCTGACCTAAATGATAGTAAAATAGATTTGTATATCACGGGTGACATAAAATACCACGAGGCTCTTAACGCTGATAACCTTGTAATTATTGACATTGGTCACTTCGAAAGCGAACGTATTGTAATTGACATTTTCAAAAAAATACTCAAAAATGTTGATATAGAAATATTTGAGGCAAATGAAAAAAATATTTGGCAAATTTTATAAATTATTTTTAACATCAATTTTTGTGTGCTTTTTTATTCAATGCACGGTTTTTGCTTACGAAACGGTTATTATTGATTTTCCTAATGACGGCTGGCATAAAGTTTTTTACAAACAACAAGGTAAAGAAACTATTGTTCAATACGTACCATCAGGTCAAACTCAACAGAATTTCAATGAAACGGTCATTTTTCACTCTTACAAATGGCGAAACAATCAAAAAGCAGGTGCCGATACAACCCTACAATACCACCTAAATCAAGCCCATTTGAAATACAAAGATATGCAATATAAAAAGCTTAAAGATGACCCCGCAGACTCCATCGCCACTTGGTGCAGTGCGAGTGCTTCTCAATGCGAAATCGTTCGTGCGGCACAAGGTTATGAAGGCATTATAACAATGCACTATATAAACAAAAATCCAATGTACTTCCACAATGTTTATCCTAACTGGTACAACATAATAAGGCTCGTCAGAATTTATTACAGCTATTACCGTTGGAACAACGTAATGGGCAAAGAACTTACAGTGGAGCTATAAGCCAAAATGCAAATTACAGGTGGATTTTTAAATTCAAGAAAAATAAAGACCGAAGAATATGAAAACATAAAACCGACTCTTTCTAAAACAAGGCAAGGTCTTTTCAACGCCTTGTCAGGACTTATAGAATTTGACCAATCAAGCTTTTTGGATATGTTTGCAGGCAGCGGCATCATGTCTTTTGAAGCAATTTCAAGAGGATTCTCTCCTGTTTATACCTTTGAAAAAGATAGAAAAACAGCATTATTAATAAAAGATAATTTTAAGTCGCTAAAACTTACCGATAATTTATTTTTTGGCGATTCCATCAAATTGTTAAAAAAAATAAACAAATCCTACGACGTTATATTTATCGATCCTCCTTATAATTCAGATTTATATCAAAAATCCTTAAAAACAATAAGCGAAAATGATTGCCTCAATCTTGACGGCATAATCATCCTTGAGCACCCGTCAACTAAAGCTATAGACCCTGATGGCTATACGCTAATAAAAGAAAAACAATACGCAGACAAGATGCTTTCTTTTTTAAAAAAATAAAAGACGTCACAAAAGTTCATACTAAAGTATAAAATAAAGCTTTTTATTCAAAAATCTACTAAAATAGTAGTATGTATATTGTAAAAGATTTGAATGATTTTGAACTAAATTCTAAACAACGTATCTTTGTTGATTTTATTAAAGATACGGTGGCGACATCGTGTTCATATGAAAAAATAAAAAATAGAGCTTATCAAAAAAAATATGCTTCAAGAAAGAATGATTTTGTTATCTATAATACGCAATCGGCATACCCGCAGATAAACCGAATTGAACCATTTGGAGAATAAAAAAGCCTCAAGAAGAACTTGAGGCTTTTTATTTTAATTGAAATTGATTATTAATCCATTGGAATAGTTAACTTTTGACCAATTGAAATAGCATTTGGATTAGCTAATCCATTTGCGTGTTTAATTTTTTCAACCTTTGACGGGTCATATTTACCATAGAATCTAATGATAATACTTTCCAAAGTATCACCGTTTTGAACCGTATATTGTTCACTTGAAGAAGCCACAGCAGTTTCTTCAGCTGGTTTATCAGGTGGAACAATAGCTAATTTAGAAGCTTTTTGTTTTTTAACAAGTCTTTTTTCAACTTTTGGAGTTGCAATAGAATCATTAGACAAATTGTCAGAATTGTCAGCACTGATACTAAGAGCTGCTGTCATGAGAAACATACATAAAGCACCTGCAATAAAGCCTGCTAAAAGATAAATACCCGGTGACTTTTCTTCTTTTTGATTTAACTTAAAACTTTGCCAAAGTATATCTAATTCTTTTTGTTTACTTGGTCTTTTATATATTCCCGGAGTACCGTCTTGAGCTTGTTTACGTTGAGCTGCTCTCAATTCCGCCAAAACATGCATTTTCTCGGGAGATAGTGTAGACCTATTTAGTGTTGAGTTTTTCATTTGACCTCTCTAACTGTTTCCTAACAACATGATATATATCTAATATCCCTAAAGTCAAGTTGTGTTAAGTTTTATATTACAATACTAAATATATAAAATATTGGAAGAAAATTATATTTATATAAAAGTCCATAAATATAATTTTTGCTAGTAAAAAAGAACCTTAAAGGTTCTTTTTTCGCAATATATATTCAGTAAAGGTTTATATTAAACTAAGCAGCAACGCCTTTAATTTCTGTGATTAAATATTTAGCAATCCATTCAAAGTCTTTGTTAACTTTAGCAGCTTTTTCCAAATAATTAACAGAAGATTCTCCGATTCTAATCAAAGTCATAGCGACAACGCCTCTAACAGTACCTTTAACGACTTGAAGTTCATTAATTAGTTGAGGAACTGCAGCTTCCCCGATGTTTACAAGAGCATTTTCTAATTCGTTTTTACTTTTATTATCTGCATTTTCTAATTTTGATAAAATTGTTATTACGTTATTATCTGTCATTTTTTCCTCTTTTACTTTATGCCTAAAGACTTAACCAGATAGTCTTCTCTTTTCACATTATTAGTATAAACTAAATTTTTCAAATTTCTGTTTTTTTTATAAAATCTTTATATCCTACCTCAAACCCTTTAAAATCAAGATTTTATATTTTGTCTATTCCCTATAATTCTAAAAATATAGTCCTTTTTTCTAAAGGGGCTAATATACATTGGGATATTTTAAAGGATAAAAAATAGGTATAAACTTATATATATTCTGGCGTAGAAACGAATACAGGCATCATTTCACGTCAAAGCAGAAAACAGTTTTTCTGAATTTTGCTATTTAAAGTGCCTTAGGGCTCTTTATAAGTCAAGACTCAAGGGGTGACGCAGTTTACCAAGAACAGCGTCACGCTTACTTAGGGAGGTAAGAGATGTTAGTTGAAAAATATACCAATGAATCCAATCAAAGAAAGCAGCTTGAATTCAAGAATATCTCAAAAGAACTCTTAGGTTGGCTAGAAGAAACCGCCATTGAAAATAACTGCCAAATTGAAAAAAAAGAATGGAAAAGCAAATATAACAGCTATGTAATTTACGATTACGAGCCGTTTTGTTCTGACGGTTTTGAGATAAATATAATAGTTTCTTCATACAATGTTAATTACTTAAATTTCGTTAAATTTTTATATGAAAACAAGCTTAACGTAATTGATTACCTCAATAATTGCATTAATAATTAAGGCTGAATAATGGAGAAAAAATGAATATTTTAAAGGAAACAGCTTATATTCTGGCAATCTTGGGAGCTCTAAACTGGGGACTGATAGCGGGCTTCAATTTCGACATGGTTATATTTATGTTCGGCAAAGGTACTCAAATGACGCAAGCTGTGTATTTTACTTTCGCAATAGGAGCAATAGTATCTGCCGTTATGACCGTCAGTTGTAACATAGGGAACAAACGTGCTTGCTAAAAAATACCAAATTTTGAATTTTCTCGGCAATATTGATACCGAAAAAAAAGTCAATAGAGATAGAATTCAAAAGCTTAATAACATTCCTATAAAATCAGGCGTTATCATTTATGTCATGCAGCGTGAATCTAGGTATAAAGACAATGACGCACTGCTTTTCGCTCAAGAGTTAGCTCTTGAGATTTCTGCACCGATATTAGTTATAAATTTTTCAGATATTAATGAGGGGATTTCATCAAGACAATTTGATTTTTGCAAAGAAGGACTTATTGATTTAAAAAACGGCTTAGATGCTTATAACATAGGTTTTTTTAATTTAGTATCGAATAAAAATGACTTGGTTGATATCGTTAAAAGACTTGACGCAGGAGCTGTAATCACGGATTTTTCACCGTTAATTGAAGCAAATAAAACCATCAATTATCTCTGTAAAAACCTTGATTACCCAATATTTGAAGTTGATGGACACAATGTGCTTCCTGCAAAAATAATTTCTGATAAACAAGAATATTCCGCAGCATCTTTTAGAGTAAAAGTAAATAGAAATATTACTCATTATTTGAATGAATATAAAAATTTGATTGTCCATCCTTTTGATTTCAAACCCGATATCGATTTCGATTTTTATAGCCAAAAATCACCCACCATCATAAAGACCCCGTCTATTAGCAAAATAAAAGGTGGAAGCCACAATGCTCAAGCGACCCTACAATATTTTATAGAGCAAAATCTATGTCAGTATGATGAATATAGAAATTTTCCACAGAAAGAGTCGACCTCTGGATTATCTCCATTTTTGCATTTTGGGCACATTGCTCCACGGCGAGTTGCTCTTGAAATAATCAAAGCAAATTCTTTGAAAATTAACAAAGAAGCTTTTTTAGAAGAATTGATTGTGCGTCAGGAATTGGCAGACAATTTCTGCTTATATGCAAATTCTTACAAAGATTTTTCTTCAATTCCAAACTGGGCTGCACTCTCACTAAATAAACATAAAGACGATTTTAGACCTTACATATACAAACAAAATGAATTTGAAGAAGCTAAAACACACGAAACTCTTTGGAATAACATACAAAAATCATTATTATCAGAGGGGAAAATTCATCCATATTTAAGAATGTATTGGGCAAAAAAAATTCTCGAATGGAGCAAAACTCCTCAAGATGCCCTTGAAACAGCGATATACCTGAATGACAAATATTCTCTCGACGGTAAAGACTCAAATGGTTATACTGGAATACTATGGTCTATTGGAGGTTTACACGACAGACCATGGCAAGAAAGAGATATTTTCGGAAAAATCAGATTCATGAGCGGCGAAAGATTGAAACAAAAACTTGCACTATAACCCATTCGGATTACCCACCGGTATAATTGAAAATGATTGACAGATGTTAGAAAATCATTATCATAAAAAAGAAAAGGAGATTTGAAATGGAAGAAAATTTCAATAACGAACACGAACACAAAAAAGAATGCCACACACCGACTTGCTGGCTAAAATATTTAGTAATAACGCTCGCTGCATTTTTTGGAGCATTTTTGGCTGTTTATTTTGTTGCCGACAACACAATGCATCGTTACATGTATCCACAATTACCACCAACTATGCCGGATAGACAAATTCAACAAGCTATAAACCAACAAGAACGAATGATGCGTGACATAACAGATTTTTCTATGCCGATTAACCCCTTCGCACAAAATCCTGTTCAAGTAGAATCTATGAAAGACGGCGATGCTTACAAAATCATAATCGACCTGAAACCATTCAATAACAATCCAAACAATATAAAATTAAATATTAATGAAAATTCTGTCAAAATATCAGGAAATTCTGACACAAAAAAACATCATAGAGAAAAAGATATTTCTTTTATGCAAAACTTTTCTCTCCCACAAAAAATTAATGTACACGACGTAACAAAAGAAATAAAACATAACAAATATATTATTACTCTTCCGATTGAAGACTAATGACTATAATCTAAACCAAAAGGCGGTCTCACATAGGCCGCCTTTAACTTGTGGCAACATCGACAACCTCAACACGAATTTTACTGTTCTTGCTATAATAACAATATGGAAAAATCATATAAAACATTAGAATTTGATAAAGTATTAGAATACTTGAGCGAATTTGCAATATCTGACTCTGGTAAGACGCATTGTCTAAATGCTGAAGTTTATAGTGATATTAATGTAATCAGAGAACAAATTTTGCTTACAACACAAGCCGCTCAACTTGTTAATTCGGGTTTTCCACTCCCTCTAGAGGCTATTAAAAATATCGAATCACACTTAAAAGACGCTAAAAAACATCTTCGACTTTCAGAAGAAGAAATATTAGACGTTGCAGATATTTTAAGAAATTCCAGACTGGTTAAAAATTATCTTGATAAATTTTCTACAGAATTCGCCGAACTATCTCAACTAAAAAACGATTTATACCCAAATAAAGAACTAGAAGATAAAATTTTTGAAACATTTGACGCAAATTTAAAAGTAAAAGAAACAGCTTCACAAGAGCTAAAACGCTGTTATAGCTCATATAGAGATACTCAAAGCAACATCAAAACAACAATATCTTCACTTTTAGCAAGCTCAACTTTCACAAATAATCTCCAAGATACGGTCTACACACAACGTGACGGAAGGACCGTTTTCCAAGTCAAGGCAGAATGCAAAAACAAAGTCACAGGTATTGTTCACGATGTATCAGCAAGCAACCAAACTTTTTTTATCGAACCAAAAGAACTTATTTCCCACAACAACAAACTCAGGGAACTTGAAGCCAAAATCCATATAGAAATCGAGCGGATTTTGAAAGCATTATCAGATGAAATAGCTTGCAACTACGACGGAATTCTAAACTCATTTAACAAACTATCGGAAATAGATTTCATTTTTGCAAGGGCAAAATACGCAATAAAAACGAACTCCGCACCCCCAAACATAGTCGATGATAAAAAAATAATATTAAAGTCAATGAAAAACCCCGTGCTTATGCACATAACAGACAAAATTACAGAAAATAACTTTAAACTGGAAAAAGAAAATAACTGTCTTATAATAACAGGTTCTAACACAGGCGGAAAAACCGTAACCCTAAAGACAGTAGGGCTATGCGTACTAATGGCAAAAGCAGGGCTACATATACCCTGTATAAGTGGCGAAATATACCCGTTCCAAAAAATATATGCCGATATCGGCGACGACCAAAGCATTGTACAAAGCCTTTCAACATTTTCATCTCACATGACAAATATCGTGAATATCGTCAACAACTCAGATGAAGAAACCCTCATCTTACTTGATGAAATAGCTGCAGGGACAGACCCGGCAGAAGGCTCATCTTTGGCTCAATCAATCCTTGAACACATACAAAAGCAAGGCTCCTTTTGCATTGTCACAACCCACTATGGAGAATTGAAATC
Source organism: Candidatus Gastranaerophilales bacterium (assembly GCA_028693235.1). NCBI lineage: Bacteria > Bacillati > Candidatus Melainabacteria > Candidatus Gastranaerophilales > Candidatus Gastranaerophilales bacterium. The sequence continues at coordinate 343,511 of JAQUVW010000002.1, read as the reverse complement.
ACTCGCTTATTTAAAAAACGGATTTAAAAATGCAAGTGTTGAATTTGACCTAAAAACACTATCTCCAACCTATAAATTATTAATAGGTATCCCGGGAGCCAGTAACGCTATTGCAATAGCTCAAAACCTCGGCATAAAATCAACAATTGCGGAAGACGCAAGAAAAATATATTTTACCCAAAAAGACCCTTCTGCTAAAGTCCTAGAAGAACTTCAATCAACTCAGCAACAACTCTCTGAATCTGCAAAATCAGTTCAAGAAAATGAAAAAGACCTAAAAAATCTAAAAGGTGAACTTGAAGTAAAACTTGACGATATAAAGAAAAACAAAAAAAAGAATATTGACATTTATAAGAAAAAATACGAAACCTCTATCCATAAGGCTCGCAACGAGATAAAAGAAATTCTTAAAGAAATAAGAGAAGAAAAATCAGAAAAAATTGCAAGAAGAAGCTTTGCCCGTTTGGCACAACTTGAAACCGGCATAAGAAAAAAATTCAGAGAAGATGAAGATTTAGAAACCTATATTACTCCCGACTGGACAAAAGTAAAAATCGGCGACAAATTAATGATAAAAGACCTTAACCAAGAAGCAGAATTAATTTCACTCCCGGATAAAAACAAAAACGTAACAATTCAAATGGGGCTAATAAAAACAATTGTAAAGCAAGATAAACTGGCAATATATGACAAAAGACTTGTCAAAACTCCTATAAAGAAAAAGAACTTACAAAAAACAAGTTTTCATATTAGCCGTTATGACCTATCGCAAACACTCGACCTTAGAGGTTTCAAATGCGAAGAAGCACTTGATGAAGTTGAAGCTTACTTAGATAAAGCAAGTCTTGCAAACCTTACGCCTGTCTACATTATTCATGGGCATGGAACAGGTGCACTAAAACAAGTAATCAGAGATTACTTAGACTCATCACCCTACGTTGCAAAATATAGAGCAGGAGAACAAGCTGAGGGCGGCGACGGCGTCAGCGTTGTGGATATAAACTAATCAATATCAAAATCCAAAAGCTCTTTCGGATGAACATTGAGCACCTTGGCAATAACTTTAAGCTTTAAAAGAGCAACGTCTGTTTTAGCAGTTTAAATCATTGCAATATTAGATGGAAAAACTCCATCTGCCTTTAAAAGGCATCCTTTTCAGACATTTTTAAATATTCGGCAAATTTTTTTATATAATCTATATCCATAATATTATTGTTAATCATACTGATAAAAACATAATCGCCCATTTTGACATTATGCAAAATTGGTGATAATATTAAAATTTAGCAACAATTGGAGATATTTTATGAAAAAAGCATTCACTTTGGCCGAAGTATTAATTACACTCGTAATCATTGGCGTAATAGCGGCAATGACAATACCGTCTTTACTGAATAATACTAATAAAGAAGAAACTAAAACTGCGGTAAAAAAAGCATATACCACCTTATCTCAAGCAGTATCTCTGGCTCAAACAAAAAATGGCTCAATAAACAACCTTGAACAAATACTTGCGGAAATGAATATATCTTCAACAGAATCCTGTAGTAGTAATACAGCCTGTAAATCAATGTTAAACGGTGTTACTGATTTTATTAATAGTAATAATGATGAAGATAATCAAACAACTAGCGAGGAGGTTGCCGAAGATCTTGAAAGCATGGGATGGAATAAAGCAGTAATTGGTGCCGATGGAATGACATATTTATTTATAGAGGGCCTTTTCTTCGTTGATGTCAATGGAGAAAGGAAACCAAATAAAATGACAACTGATATTGAAGACTTAAAAGATGAATATGCTTTTTTTATAAGAGGTAACAGTGCAAATCTACGTGTTTTTCCCGTAGGTCCTGCCGCATGCCTGATGTTCGGGGAAGACTCTGATATCTGCAAAGGAACTATGCCTAGCCAAGGAGGTAGCAACCCAAATTGCCAATATGGAACAAATCCTGATGGTTCATGCAGTCCAGGCTAAAAATAACCACCACTGATAATTTACAAAACCAATAAAAAAGCCCTGAGCATAATACTCAGGGCTTTTAAACGTTTACTAAATAACTATTTATTTAGCACAAAGTTCTTTGTTCTTTTTGCATTCAATGACAGCTTGAGCAGCCGCAAGTCTTGCTTGAGGAACTCTGAACGGTGAACAAGAAACATAGTTTAAACCGATTCTTTCACAGAATTTAACTGATTCAGGGTCGCCACCGTGTTCACCACAAATACCACGTTTTAGATTTGGTCTAACTGGAAGAGCCTTATCAAGAGCCAACTTCATCAATTGCCCAACGCCTTCTTGGTCAAGTGTTTGGAATGGATTTGATGGAAGAATTTTTTGGTCGACGTATCTCTTCAAGAATTTACCCTCCGCATCATCACGAGAATAACCAAATGTCATTTGAGTCAAGTCATTTGTACCAAATGAGAAGAATTCAGCATATTCAGCGATTTGGTCTGCAGTTAATGCCGCACGTGGAATTTCAATCATTGTACCGAACATATATTCAACATCTACGCCCTTTTCAACCATAACTTCACGAGCAACACGTTCAAGTACATTTCTTGCTTCTTTGAGCTCATTAACATGACCAACCAATGGAATCATGATTTCAGGTTTTACATTCAAGCCTTCTTTTTTCAAATCACAAGCTGCAGAGAAAATAGCTCTGACTTGCATTTCATTGATTTCAGGATAAGTCAAACCTAATCTACAACCTCTCAATCCCATCATTGGGTTAGATTCTGCAAGATTTTCAACGATTTCAAGCATTTCTTCATCTGCTTTATAATCTTGTTTCAAAGCTTTTTTAGTAGCCACAGTCGCAATCAATTCTTCTTTTGAAGGTAAGAATTCATGAAGCGGTGGGTCTAACAATCTGATTGTCATTGACAATTCACCCAATGCCTTGAACATTTTATAGAAATCATTGTATTGCATAGGAAGCAATTTGTCTAAAGCTTCTTTTCTTGCCTCAGGAGTATCTGCAATAATCATTTTTTGAACCCAAGGAAGTCTGTCAGGATCCATAAACATGTGTTCAGTTCTGCAAAGTCCAACACCTTTAGCTCCCAATTCTAATGCTTTTGCAACATCAGCAGGAGTATCAGCATTAGCTCTTACAACCAATCTTTTTGTTTCATCAACCCAATTGAAGAACTTTGTAAAGTTTTCATCGATTTTAGCATCTGTAAGTTCTACAGCACCAGCCATAACGATACCGGAACCACCATCAAGAGAAATAACATCATCTTTTTTGTAAACAGTACCATCTTGACCTGTCAAAGTTTCTTTTTCAAGGTCAATTTTCATATCTTCACAGCCGGCAACACATGGTTTACCCATACCTTTTGCAACAACTGCAGCGTGAGAAGTAGCTCCGCCTCTAAGTGTCAAAACACCTTGAGAAACAGCCATTCCGTGAATATCATCAGGACAAGTTTCAATTCTTACCAAGATAACTTTTTCGCCGTTTGCACCACGTTCAGCAGCTTCTTCTGTATCAAATACGATTTTACCTACAGCAGCTCCAGGAGAAGCGTTTACACCTTGAGCAATTCTTTTAGCAGAAGCTAAAGCTTTTTGATTAAAGCAAGGAAGTAAAATTTGATTTACTGAATATGGGTCAACAAGTTCGATTGCACGTTCTTTAGAGATAATGCCTTCTTCTTTCATTTCAACTGCAATTCTTACTGCAGCAGTAGCAGTTCTCTTACCGTTACGAGTTTGAAGAATCCATAATTTTCCACGTTCAATTGTGAATTCCATATCTTGAACATCTTTGTAGCCTAATTCTAATTTTTTCGCAATATCAACATATTGTTTGTATAATTCAGGCATTTCTGTTTCAAGTTCTGCAATAGGCTTTGGCGTTCTGATACCGGCAACAACGTCTTCACCTTGAGCATTTGTCAAATATTCACCGTAGAATTTATTTTCACCTGTAGCAGGGTTACGAGTGAATGAAACGCCTGTCGCACAATCATCACCCATATTACCGAATACCATTGTTTGAACGTTAACTGCTGTACCGTAGTTGTGGTCAATTTTGTTCATGTTTCTGTATGCGATTGCTCTTGGAATATTCCAAGATCTGAATACTGCCTCAACAGCTTCTTCTAATTGAACATAAGGATCTTGAGGAAAGTCTTTTCCTGTTACATCTTTAATAACTTTTTTATAAATAGGGATTAAAGACTTCCAACCTTCTGCTGAAATATCAGTATCAGAAGATACGCCTTCTTTTTCTTTAACTTTTTCTACTTCGGATTCAAAATATTTTTGTCTATCCATTTCCCAAGCGACAGAACCGAACATCGTTAAGAAACGGCGATATGAATCATAGCAAAATCTCGGATTATTTGTTAATTGAACCATAGCCTCAACAGTTTCATCATTCAAACCTAAGTTCAAAATAGTTTCCATCATACCGGGCATTGAAACTCTTGCACCTGAACGAACTGAAACTAACAAAGGATTTTTAGAATCGCCGAATTTTTTACCGGCTTTTTCTTCAACATCTTTTAAAGCCTTTTTGACTTCATCCATCAATCCAACAGGCATTTTATTACCGTGATTAATATAATCCATACAAGTTTCTGTTGTAATAGTTAATCCTGGAGGCACAGGCAAACCAAGGTTTGTCATTTCTGCAAGGTTAGCACCTTTACCACCTAGGAGATTACGCATTGTAGCGTCGCCTTCTTTAAATAACCATACTCGTTTTTGTGTCATGTGTTTTTCTCCTTAATCGTTGTTATACCTTTATTTTTTATAAAAAAGACCATTTAAATTTATCATAAACATGCTCATCCATAAACTAGAAATTACCACCGATGAGGTAATATTTGGAGCACATCACTCCTGAACCAACCGGCGAACAATTAACTTTTATTATAGATTTAGACCTACCTTCTCCGAATGGCTCAACCCCATCAGAGAATATATTTACCCCGAATATATCTTTTCCGATTCTATTTGGTTTTTCTATCCCATTTACATCAAATAACATGATTGCTTTAGGAGAATTTTCCGAAAAAGATTTATTATTGTTTAACTTAAATCCGATTATAACACCGCTTTTAAGTATTGCAAATTGGTCAACGTAGAAATGTGAATTTTCCTTAACTTTAGTCCCGTTAAGGTACTTGTAACGGTATTTTTTCAAATCCTTCAATGAATTTGAATCGTATTTAACATTTAGAAATGGCTTGATTATTGAGAATGCTTTCGCAGAATCTGAAGAACTTAATGTACTTAACTCGTTAAATACCTCAGGTTCTTCGGCTTTCAATGCAGAAATCGAATATTTAGTTTCCTCGTAGGTATTTTTCCATTTTGCAACTCTTTCAGCTTGTGAAACGTTTGTAATATTCAATGGAATAAATATTGATGCAACGACAACGAGCAAGAATAGAGCGATTATTATCTCTGCTATTGTAAAAGCATTTTTAGTCATTTTAAGCCATGTCCAATCTTTTCTTTTCATTTTTAAGTTCATTATATATCCATTCAGGGATAAAGTTTTTCCCGAGAATAATATTTCCGTTATTTGGATTAGGGGCATGGAAATCAGAACCTCCCGTGATAATCAAACCCAATTGTTCTGCAATAGTTGAATAATACTCAACCATGGCAGGAGAATGTTTGCGGTGATAAGCCTCTATTCCTCGCAAACCGAAATTCATAAGTTCTTTCGTCAAAACTTCTGCAATATCAACGTCAAACGGGTGTGCAAAAACAGGAATACCACCTGCGTCGTAAATTATTTCAACTGCGTCATGCGGTGAAACAGTTTTCCTTTGGACATAAACACTTGAAGCATCGTTGATATATTTGTTGTATGCTTCAATAACATTCATAGTTCCGCCGGCTAAAGTTATAGCTTTTGCAATGTGCGGCCTACCGATACTTCCACCGGGAGCAACTAATTTTTTAATATCTTCAAAACTTATATGCATACCTTCTTTTTTATGCAACAAGGAAATAATTTCTTTAGTTTGCTTAATACGAGCATTTTGTTGAACTTTTAATAATTTTTGAAAATCAGCATTCTCCAAATCCATATAATAACCTAAAATATGGATTTCATAGCCTTTATAAAGTGTGTTAATTTCAACTCCAGGAATTACTTCTAAAGGTTTTTTAGAACCCTCTGGAATTATCTTTTTTGCATAATCTGTTGCCATATTGTACGACAAGACATTGTCGTGATCCGTTATGGCTAACGCATCTAAGCCCACATCGAGTGCTGTGTCGATGATTTTTTCCGGAGAAAAAGCACCGTCTGAGTATGTCGTGTGGACGTGCAAATCGATTTTCACTTTCTTACCCTTTCATAATATCATTTACCTCATCAATACTTTTTTTAAAATTAATTCTTTCAATATTTTGTGCACAGCCGCTTTCAATATCCACGGTAATTAAAACACCGTTAAGCTGTGACACATTTGATTTTGCGACTTCAAATCTCTCAGGAAGAGAAGTAACCAATCTTTTCAAAGACGTTTCATACTCCATACCAATAACACCTTCAGCATCACCGCAAAAACCCGCATCTGTAATATATGCACAACAATCATTTATAATTGTTTCATCAGCAGTTTGAACATGTGTATGAGTTCCGACCACCGCTGTTGCACCGAATTCGGTACAATATTTTCCAAAACATATTTTTTCAGCACTTGCCTCTGCATGAAAGTCTATAAAAACTATAGGAGTTTCTTTTTTTATTTTTTCCATTTCAGGTTTTATCAAAGTCCACGGCGATTCCATTGGAGTCATAAACGTGCGACCAAGCAAATTAATAACACCTATTTTACAATTATTAATTTCAAAAATTCTAGAGCCCACACCCTTTGTCCCCTCCGGGTAATTCAATGGACGGACTAGGATATCAGCTTTATCAATATAGCTGAATATATCACGTTTATCCCAAATATGATTACCTGATGTAAAACAATTTATCCCATAAGAAAGCAGTTCATTATAGTTTTTTTCAGTAAGTCCAAAGCCATGGGAAGCATTTTCAACATTTGCGATTATAAAATCAGGCCTACCATCTTGAGGTAAAGCTGCAAGATAATCACGAACAACGAGTCGCCCCGCTTTGCCCACGATATCGCCTAGAAATAATATTTTTATTTTTTGTGCCATTAGCTCTGTTAACAGCCGTCCTTTACGACCCTGATATTCTCTATATTTTTTTACTGAATGATATGGCTATGATTAAGATGAAATCATAGCCATATTAATTTTATTTTGCAATCTCTGTTGTACGAGTCTCTCTAACAACAGTTACACGAATTTGCCCCGGATAATCCAACTCATCTTCAATACGTTTTGCAATATCTCTTGCAAGTTTATTACTTGCCAAATCATCAAATTTTTCAGGTTGAACAACAACTCTGACTTCACGTCCTGCTTGTACTGCGAAGGATTGTTTAATACCTTCATAGCTGGAGGCGATTTCTTCAAGTTTTTGAAGTCTTTTGATATAAATTTCAAGAGTATCACGTCTTGCACCCGGACGTCCTGCTGATACAGCATCTGCAAGCTTTACAAGGACTGCCTCTATTGAATTTGCAGTAACATCATCATGGTGAGCTTCTATTGCATGAACGATTTCTTCTTTTTCGCCATATTTTCTGGCAAGTTCAACGCCTAGTTCAATATGAGTACCTTCTTGAGTTTGGTCAACTGCTTTTCCGATATCATGCAAAAGACCTGCACGTTTTGCGATATAGACATTTGCACCAATTTCAGCAGCAATCATGCCAGCAATATGTCCGACTTCCAAAGAGTGTTTTAAAACATTTTGTCCATAGCTTGTTCTGTAATATAGACGACCTAAAGTTTTAACAAGTTCTTTGTTCAAGTTCATAACGCCCATATCAAGAGCGGCATTTTCACCTTCTTGTTTAATTTTTTGTTCAATTTCTTCTCTTGCTTTTTCGACCATTTCTTCAATTCTTACCGGATGAATACGACCGTCTACGATTAATTTTTCAAGAGCAAGCTTAGCAATTTCCCTTCTTACAGGGTCAAAGCTTGATAAAACAACGGCTTCAGGAGTATCATCAATAATCAAATCTACGCCTGTAAGGGTTTCTAAAGTTCTGATATTACGACCTTCACGACCGATAATACGCCCTTTCATTTCATCTGACGGCAAATTAACAACGGCAACAGTTGATTCAACGACTTGGTCAATCAAGCATCTTTGCATAGTTGTTGTTAAAATTTCTTTCGCTTTTTCATTAGAAGTTTCTTTGATTTTATTTTCATTTTCTCTAATCAAATGATTAGCTTCTTGTTGAAGGTCTTGTTTTAATTGATCAAGCAGAATTTGTTTTGCCTGTTCAGAGCTCATGCCGGAAATTCTTTCGAGTTCACCAATTTGTTTTGCGACGAGTTCAGCTAAGTAATCTTCTTTAGCATCAAGTTCATCCATTTTTCTTTGCATTTGGCTTTCTTTATCGGTAGCTTGTTGGATTTTATCTTCAAGCGTATCTTCTTTTTTAGCCAATTTACTTTCAAGTCTGGATAAATCTTGTCTGCGTTCACGGGTTTCTTCAATGAACTTTTCTTTTTCGTTATGAAGTGCTTCTTTTGCCGCAATCATAGCTTCTTTTTTAATTAAGTTTTCTTTTTCTTTGTCTTCACTAGCCAATTTTTGGTTTTCTGCTGCTACTTTTTTGACCTTACTAAATGCAAAAATAAGAGCGACAACCAAGGCAATCACAACAATGATTAAAAGCATACTTATTTGATTTAAGTTTTCGATTGTCCTATACCTCGTTCTTCACTATATACACATCTGCTCAAACACGCCGTTGGGGGCATGTTAGAGTAGGATATTTCTGTATTAAACTGTATAACTATAAATTCATATATAAAAAATAATATTTTTCTGTAATAACTGACGTTATTCTAGCACATTTTTAGTGCTTTTAACAAGGATTTTTTTTAATTACCTTTTAGATATGAAGATAAAAATAATATTTGACTAGACAGAATTTTGTTTTTATACTATATTTTACATAAGAGGAGCCCTGGTGGCGGAACCGGTAGACGCGTTGGACTTAAAATCCAATTAGGCTCACCCCTAGTGCCAGTTCAAGTCTGGCCCAGGGCACCACTTTAAAAGACCTAGCATTTTGCTGGGTCTTTTTGTTTATTAAGGCACTAGGGGCGTTGAACTCAATTTGTTGTTCGCAACTTTCAGTCGCTTTGTCAAGTCTGGCAGGAGTGTTCCACTTTAAAAGACTTACCATTTTGCTGGGTCTTTTTGTTTATTGCTCAATTAAACCTTTAGCTAATTCCATCTTTTATAAATCAAAATTATCGATTTACCTTGATATACTTTTTCAAGAGTATAGTTATCTTTTATCCAGCTATAGAAATCTTTGGCATAATCATATCCAAAAATAATTTCAGAGCGGAAGAAATAATTTATAACAACTATATACTCGGGGGGTTCATTTTGAAAATGTTGGATTAAATTTTTTTCGCCGTAAGCTTCGACGAGCTCCGGTTTCATACCGCAATAATTTCCGTCACTTTGCCTATCTGTTAAAAAATTTATCAAGTCACTTTCAGGGAAAACCAATATTTTGTCCGAATTTTTTGTTTGAGTTTTGATATACGAAAACAAATCTTCAAACATTTTCCCTTCTGTAGGCATAGAATAAAATATACCTCTCGGAGTTTCTACTTTATATGTTCTTGCATTTATGATGTGAAGATTAATTATAAAACAAGCAAATAGATAAATAGAAAAAAACCATATAGTTGTATTTTTATATATTTTATTCCTATAAACATCTTTTATATAAAATTCTTTTAATAGAATTATTATTGATAATAAGATAAAAGGTAACGTATATTGACCATAGCCAAATGTTGTCGACAATGACCAAAATGTTTTCAATGAAAATAAAATAGAAAACCCGACAAATATAAATAATGAAGTGCTTTTATAAATATATTTTGCCTTAATCAGAGCAAGAACAAACAACATTACCGGTAGGAAATTGAAAAAATAGAGTCTAAAATACAAGCTATGATTAAAAATAACTAACAAAAAAATATAAGCAAGTCCAAATGTCATTATTATTTTAACAAATTTTGATTTATTAGATATGAATTTCCCATACCAATATGAGCCAAACCCTAACAATGAAGCAATTAAAAATGACTTGAGTGTCATAACAAATATCTTAAAATCGAAAAGAGTTAAGCCCGAATAGAATTCTTTCATTGCATCAGTATTGACATACTTTATAGAAAAATTGAGATAATTTGCCATATCAGAATAAGTTAAACCTTGATAAAATAAAAGGATTAATAGCAAAATCAAAGGTAAAAAAGTAATAGCTATCATTGAACCAATATCTTTTATTGAAGTTTTTCGGCGAAGCATATCTACTAAGAGCAACAATAACAAAAATAGAAATTCATACTTGTTTGATATTGCCAACCCTACTGATAAAAAAGCTATTGGTAAAAATATTTTTTTGTCAGGATTCTCCCAATAATTAAAATATGAAACAATAGAGATTAATGCAAAATTTATACCGAAAACCATTGCATAGGTATAAGGCATAATAAAATTCACTGCCGTAGCTTGAAAAACACAAAACTCCATAATAAATACGCAAAAAAGAACGGAAGTCATCCTACTCAAAAACCTTTTGGCAATTGAATACAGTAACAAAATTATTGATAACGCATTAATACAGCCCAGATAGAATAATGTATCAAGGTGAATTCCAAATATTTTAAACGCTAACGCTAAAAACAAATGATTAAAAGGCGTATAATTATTGAAAAAATCTCTGTACATAAGTTGCCCGTTTAAAATCTCTTGGGCAAAATATGCTTCTCTTCCAATATCTGAATAGATAATATCCAAAAACTTATGATTAAAAATACAAATATTTATAACCATCAAAAGCATAAAAAACAAAATTGCTTTATATTCTTTTTTTATAAATGTCATTTCAACCCTTTCAACAAGTGTACTTTACATTATTTTTTCTTGAAAAAAAGCATATTTGTATCAGACAAGACATACCCTTCTAATGAATAATTCGCAAATACCCACATATATAGTTTGTGCCCGTAGTCAAAACCAAATATATAAGAATACCTATTCAAACTTGAATTTTGCATAATTATATATTCAGGTTGCAACTTTTCAAAATCTTTTATTATTTTATCTTCGCCAAATGCTTCAATAAACTCGGGAGTAAGAGCATTATATGTGCAATTTGCCTTTGTATCAGTTAAAAAATTAACCAATGCAGGCTCTGGTAGAACATAGACTTTATCAGAAGCTTTAGCATTTTGTTGCAAATATGAAATGACTCCACTAAAAGCATTGTAATCAGTCTTATTTACAAGCAACTTGCCTCTGGGCGTTTCTATTTGATATGTTTTCTGTGCCAAAGTAGCTTGATATATAAGCGTAACGCCTATCGTATAAAAAATTAAAAATAAAACACAAACTTGATTGAATACCTTTTCAGCTTCAACATTTTTTATATAAGAATAACGAATTAAAACTAATCCCGCCAGTAATAACAAAGGAACAAAAAACTTCCCGTAACCTGCAAACGTATTTAAAAGCCAATATGACTTTAAGGAAATCAATAACGCCGATGCTGAAAGGAAAAGAATTTTCGGATAATTCAAAAGTTTTTTTATATTAACAAACATCAAAATCGTCACGATTATGCACAAGCCTGACAATAATAAATATAGAAAAAAGCTCCATTTATTTATCATCAATATTATAAACACATAACCTGTCAAAACATAAGCCGGTAGTGCATATTTTAAAGATTTAGCAGACATTAATCTGACAATAAAAGTAATAATTGAAACAAGCCAAATCAACAACGAAACACTAAAAATAATTTTAAGCATTCCTCCAATTGAAAGCGTCAAGCCTTCGCCATAAGCATTTTTGACCCCCTCAGCTGTTGCAAAAGCAAAAATATGCTGTGACCAAAACAATAAATTATCAAAAGTTAAACCTTGATAAAAAAGAAAAAGAAATAAAATTAAACTCGGAAATAACGCAGAGCCGATACAAACAATGCTATTTTTAAGATTTTCTTTTCGCCAAAAAAGTCCGCCGATAAGCATTAACAAATACAATCCGAACTCATATTTATTTGCGACGGCCAATCCTGCAAATAAAAAAGCTAAAAATAAATATTTTTTATCTGAAAAATTATCAATATATTTCAAATATAAAGCAACGGAAATTAAGAAAAAATTCAACCCGTAAACCATAGCATAAGAATAGGGCATGATATAATTCATAAAACTTATACCAAAACAACAAAAAATCAAAATAAAAATACTAAAAACACATGAAACCCTTTTTGATAAAAAATTTCTCGCTATTATAAATAAAGTAATAACGATTGAAAGAGCATTCAGACAACCTGAAAAATATAAGATGCAAAGATTTGAGCCGAATAATTTATATAAAAAAGCATTATAAAGATAAGAAAAAGGTCCGTAATTATTAAAAATATCCCGATATAAAAGCTCACCGTTCAATATAGCCTGAGGATAATAAGCCTCTCTGCCAAAATCCACATAAAAATTTGCAGTCTTATACATTTGCCAAATAACACACAAAATAAAAACAGAAATTATAACGATTAAAGACTTATATTCTTTTTTAACAAAATCCATATTAAAAGCGTAGTATAAGTTATGCAATATTGCAAGACATTAAGATTACATATTAAAATAAGGAAATTTTTAGTGTTTTTAAGTTTTACATGTAATATATAAGAAATTTAAGCTATGGAAATAAATCAAAACTATTTAAACAGAATAAATTTCAAAGGCAACTTAATCGATACGGCAAGCTCTGTTGCCAAACCTTCTGATGCTCAAAAACCGCAAATAACATCTTTATCATCTAACCCTATAGCTCAAGCTCAAATCGGACTAAAAACACCTATTTCTTATACGAAAATATCAGAAACTTTTATCCCTGAAACCGAAAAATATATGAATTTATACAAACTGGCAAATGGACAAAAAGTAGCGATTTTACCCAAAGAAGGTCCAACAATTGTTAAAACCTATTTCAACGTCGGCTCTATGAATGAACCCGATAATCTTAGAGGAATAAGCCATTATATTGAGCATAATCTATTCAATGGAACAGACAAAATCGGCCCGGGAGAATTCTTCCACAAAGTAGCTGATATGGGAGCCTATACCAATGCTGCAACAGGATATAATACAACAAACTACTATATCAAATCCCAACTTCTCAATAATGAAACTTTGGGCGAAATCATAAAACTCCACGCCGACCAAGTTCAAAATCCAAAATTTGCCCCAGACCAATTAATCAAGGAAAAAGGACCTGTTACATCTGAAATAACTATGTACAGTGACAATGCATATAACACTACTCAAAACATAGCTCTTAAAAATTTATTTCAAATCAATTCAACCTCTGAGGATATGGTTGCAGGAAGTATCAAAAATATCAACTCTTTGACACGAGAAGATGTTGTAAACTATTACAACACTTGGTACACTCCGGATAATGCCATCACTGTTATAACAGGTGACGTTGACCCCGAAAAAACAATGGAGCTTGTTGCTAAGAACTTTAACAAACAAAACCCCGTTGAACCTATGAAAAGAATACACGAAGAGCTTACCCCGATACAATCGACCAAAAGAGTTGACATAAAAAAAGCAAATGCCATTAAAACATCTATGGTTATGGGGTTTGCAGGTCCTCCAAGTAATGACACAAAGGCTCAATTAACATTAAAAGTTCTCGATTATATATTGACTAACAATATGAACTCACGTCTTACAAAGGCGTTGGACAAAGAACAACTATGGGCTTTTTTAAATACAGAAAAAATCGGGAATAACCCATCTGACCCAACAGGAATTTTTTTCGTGATGGATGCTCCTGAAGAAAAATCAGAAAAAGGACTCAAAATCATTTATAATGAATTACAAAATCTCCAAACAAATCCTCCGACAGAAGACGAAATTAAAAACGCTGTAAACAAAATAAAGCTTAATCGTTCATCATGTTTTGAAAAATCTTCCTACATAAACGATTATATAGGAGAATCTCTACTTGACAACAATACAACTCAATTGTCTAATTACAAGGAAATTTTAGACAGCATTGATACATCTGATATTCAAAACTTTATAAAGAACTATTTAGACTTAAATAAAACATCTATAAGTGTCGTACACCCTGCAGCTACGACTAATGAGCAATTAAAATCCAACTATAAAAATGCTAATTCTCAAAACGTAAGTTTCAAGGGTTCAATTACAGGTTCTTCTCCAGCAAATATATATAAAGATGTAAAAGAATATACACTTTTAAATAACACGACCGTATCATTTTTACCTAAAAAAGACGGATTAGCAAAGTCAACAATTACTTTTGCTACCCCAAATGAATTAAACTTAAGTAATCCTGAAATAAATATGCTTAACTCATTACTAAACAAGGGGACAGCAAGTAAAGATATAAGTGCGTTTACCAATATTTTAGATGACAAATCTTCTGACATTTCATTTGTCGTCGGTTCTGATGGGATTTTAGTTATGACATCTTGCCCTACAGAAGATTTGCAAACAATTCTCAATTTATCTCATGAGGTATTAAACCATCCCAGATTTACTCAAGAAGAATTTGAAAAAGCAAAACAAGAACAATTAGACAATTTAAAAAACCAATACAAATCCCCCTCTGACAAAGCCGGCAGGATAATGTTCCCGAATAAAAGAATATATCAATCCACGGAAAAAAATATTGAAGAACTTGAAAAAATGACATTAAATGACTTAGTCAATGTCTACAATAAAATGATTTTAAATGCATCAGCACATGCTACATTAACGGCACCAACTGATGAAAATCCAAATATTTTTACAGAATATATGAATAATTTATACGCAAATATTAAACCTTTAAAACCCATTGATTATAATATCGAAAAAACTTATACCCAAAATTCGAAACCACAAATTGTAACGGATACAGAAGAAAATGCACAAGCTGATGTTCTTCAAACGTATAAATATAAGAATAATCGCAATATTGAAGATGAAGCAAAATTAAAAGTTTTGAACACGATACTTGGTGGCGGTGCAAGTTCAAGATTATTTACAGACCTTAGAGAATCTCAAAAACTTGCCTATCACGTTTCCTCATTTAATGATAATATCGGCGATACAGGAACTATTAATTTGAATATCCAAACTACGACTGATGACCCCAATGACCCAACAGCCTCTCCTGAGAACGTAAAGAAAGCACTTGCAGGATTTGATAAACACATAAATGAGTTGAAAACGAAACAAGTAACTGAAGCAGAACTTCAAAAAGCAAAATTAATGTTGAAAAATGATATTTTAAATGATTTAGAAACATCAAGCTCTAAATATGCAAATCTTGCTTCTACCTGTTTAACCCCTTATGGAAAAAACTATACGGAAAAACTTTTCAACGCAATTGGCAATGTAACAATCAAAGATATTCAAAATACCGCAAATTACATTTTTAAAGATGCACCTGTTACATCAATTGTTGCAAGCAAAAAAACCATCGAGTCTTTAAATTTGAATAAAACTGCCGATTAAATATTTGTGTGCGGTTCATACTTCACACCTGCAGAATTCAGCGTATAATGCTTAGCAATTTTACGAGCAAAAAACTCTATGTTTGTATCAGGTGCCATATAAGGAAGAACCAAACTTTCCTCTGTTCCGCCCCAACTATTTGAACCTTTTAAAGAATTATACGCCCACAGTTTATCTTTGTAAGACTCTGTATATTCATTTTTTCTATAATAGCTATCCAATTTTTTGGCAGGTAAAAAAGTACATTTATCATCTTTTGTTTTAACATAATTACCCAAAACATACGAAGCTATTCCATTTGCGAAATAAGGTGCCAAAACCATTTCACCCTTATACTCATTCCTGAAATAAGTGCAAAATTCTCTCATACTGTCGCCACTTCCGGCATAATCATCCAACAACACAACCAGCTTTTTTTGATGATTATTCGGAACAGAGTTTAACCCGTATATAAATTGCCCAGAAGGGATATCATTGACCTGCTGGTATTGATTTGCGATAAGGCAATAGCTTTTGTTTTTCAATGGCAACATATAATATATCTGCTTATGAGAAATATTTTTTTCATCGGCAAGCTTCAAAAGATTTTCATTCATTTTTTCAGCCATAAGAGCAAGCTCTCTAATACTGATTAATTTTGCATCATTTGCCAATAAATCTAATGCAACGTCTGAATATGGAGCTCTTGAAGGCAGCGATGACTCAAAATCGCTCATTTCCATTTTTTTTGAAGCAAAATTCTCCGCAATACTATCTGAATAAAGTGCCTTTTTTTCAATAACTTTTCTGTTCTGCACAGGGAGCAATTTATCCCCAATACCAAGTTTATCAAGAGCCTTTTTGACAGAGTGATTCAAAGAAAAATCAATAGCCTCATCTTCACTCATTCCAGATTCAATATTAGCCTTTGCAAGAGCTATGGAACTAAGGACTTTTTCTTCTAAATGTTCCTTTGACCCTGTATTAAAGGCAGTAAAACCCTCATCCCAACCGTAAGGATATAACAACAAAAAATCATTTTCCTTTATATGTCTTACTAGCCCGGGGTTTTCTTTCAATTCTTCAACAACATTTTTATCAACAATAAACGCACCGCTTTTTTGTGCAAATACATCAGAAGCACACGCTCTTTGTGTAATTGGAGTCACAAAAGCACCCTTTTTATTCAAATAGTTATATGTCGAAACGATACCTACTTTAGAATAATTCGGCACCTCGTAAACGGTTCTTCCTGATATTTTTTGAGCCTCTACTCCGTCATAGAACTCATTTAAAGATTGAAAGTTTCCATATTGAGAACCCTTGTTCAAAATTTTCAAACCAAGTTTTTCATCTTGTGCAGGAAGCGACTCAATTATTTCATCGATTTCCTCAGCTGATACATCAATCAATCTGCTATTCAAATCTGACAAAACCTGTCTTGCGTCATAATTGCTCCCTTTAAACGAGATATTTGTTAACGCAATATTGTTTTTTGCAAGGATTTCAAGTCCGTTAAAATTAAAGCTTTTACCGCTATATTGTGCAACTGAACCGCCATTTAAAACAGGCAAACTGCCTATACTTTTAAACGATACATTTTTCAGATATGGAGATTTTAGATTATATGCAGAAACACTATTCACCATATTTCATGAAAAACTTATAAAAAATATTTTTGCTAAAAAAAGCTCCCTGTTCGAGAGCTTTTTTAATTTTATTTAGTATTGGCTGTCTTTAACACTCACGTTTAACGGAGTTTCCGTTTTCCTCATCGGAAAACTTTCAGCCTCAGTTCGTGTTTGCTATTTTTTCAAGAAATCAGGAATATCAAGAATGTTTGTAGCCAATTCTTGAGTAGCCTTAGGTCCTTGAACTGCAGGTTGAGGTTGAGCAGCATTAAAAGACGCTGAACCTGAGAAGAAATCTGCAACATTAATCGGTTTAACAGCAGGTTCTTCAACCTTTTTAGTCGGTGTAAGAGTAGAACCCTTCAATTCAAAACCTGTCGCAATGACAGTAATTTGAATTTCGCCTTGAATTCTATCATCAATTACAGAACCGAAAGTAACAATAGCATCATCAAGCACTGCATCATGAATAACTTGAGCAGCTTCTGTAACTTCATGCAATGTCATATCAGGACCACCGGTGACGTTCATAATGATACCTGAAGCACCGTTAATTGAAGTTTCAAGCAATGGTGAATTGATAGCAAGTTTAGCAGCTTCCATAGCTCTGCCTTCACCTGTACCACGACCGATACCCATTAATGCTGAACCTGAAGCTTGCATAACAGCTTTTACATCGGCAAAGTCAACATTGATTAAACCGGGGACTGTAATGATATCTGATATGCCTTGAACACCTCTTAAAAGAACTTCATCAACTACTTGGAAAGCTTCTCTCATTGTAGTTCTGCGTTCAACAACTTCTAATAATTTATCATTCGGAATAACAATCAAAGCATCAACAGTTTCTTTTAATTTTTCAAGACCTTGAAGAGCTTGATTCATTCTTCTTTTACCTTCAAAGCTAAACGGCTTTGTAACAACACCGATAGTCAAAGCACCGAGTTCTTTTGCGATTTTAGCGACAACAGGAGCTGCACCGGTACCTGTACCACCGCCCATGCCGGAAGTAACGAAAACCATATCAGCACCATCAAGTGCTTGAACGATATCATCTCTTGTTTCTTCAGCAGCTTTTTCGCCTACAGACGGGTCACCGCCTGCACCTAAACCGCTTGTTAATTTATTTCCTAAACGGATTTTATTGTCAGCAGTTGACATTTCTAAAACTTGAGCATCAGTATTCATAGCCCAAAAGTCAACACCGCTTAATCCGGCTTTTATCATTCTGTTAACGGCATTTCCGCCACCGCCACCGACACCTATAACTTTAATGTTAGCAGCATTTGATAACCCTTGTGCTGCAATAGATGCGGAAGTTTGTTCTTTACTGTCTTTTCTTCCGAAAATATCTGGTCCGAAATTTTCCACTAATATGACCCTCTTTTTGTTACTTGTACATCTTTTGTCGATATCTATCCATTTTCGACTTGAAAGGTTATTCTTTAATAAGGTTACCTAAATAATCTTGTTCATAAAATAACTAACTACATAGTATTTTAAATAAGAAAAATAGTAAAGAAATTTACAAAAAATTTTATAGAAATTTAATAAAAAAACATATACAAAAACATCATATGATTACAAGAATAACAAAAGAGACACCTATAGGTGCCTCTTAATTGATTTAATTTATTAGAGTACAGTTTATTTTCTTTCAGTTGCACTCAATCTTTCTTCGATTAATTTTTGAGCATTGTCTGACAAGCGGCTTCTTAATGTAGTAACCAAGCTGTCAGCTTCTTGAGCTTTTGATGTTATTTCTTCTGTATCAGAGTCAACTGTTTGTGACATTGCCTCGTCATAAGCTGCGTTAATTTGTTTCAATGCGTCATCGATATTGATATTTGATGAAGCAGATGCTGACAATTTTTGAGTAAGTGATTCATTGCTTAAGTTGTTTGCAATGTTGCTACTTGCATCAGACCAAGATTGTCTTCTGTTTCCGTGATAAGAATTGCTTTGAGTTTTATTTTGAGCACCTGAGAACAAGTTTGAAATAAATGAAGCAAATGTACTTTGAGGTTTAGATGTTTTTTCACCTGTTGCTTCAGTAGCTTCATCACCATCTGTAGCTGCTTCATCGACATTCAATGTGTCTATTTCGGTGTCTACACTTGAAATTTGAGTTGATAGATTTGAAAGTTTTGTTTCATTATCACTATATTGAGAATTTAATGAATCTAAAGCGTCAGACTTAGCTGCTTGTGTATTTTGGCAAGTAGCCAATTCTTGAGTTTTTGCTGACAATTGAGAATCAATTTCAGAAGCCAAATCTGTTACTGAATTGATTTTTGCACTTGATGCAGCTATAGCCTTTGCCAAAGTACCTCTTTGATTCATAAATCCTGCTAATTGAGAACAAAGAGCTTTAACTTTCATGTTATTTGAATCAACGATGTTTGCATTTGCGGTGCTACCGACTGAATCCATACCGCCGATTTTTGATGCTACATAAGAAGGAATATCTTCAGATTTCAATTCACCTGCTTGAACCAATTCCATTGCTTGAGCAGTTGCACCTGAAACAGCTTTTCTTTGAGCTACCAATTCATCTTCTGCATTTGTTTCAATTTCATTAACTTGATCTCTCAATGCTGTCAATGCACTGTCTAGAGTTTCTTTTGTTGCATCAATATTTGCATCAACTTGGTCTAATTTAGCTTTTTTTGATGTCAATTGTTTATTTTCAGCTTGAGTTTCATTGTTTAATTTTTGTTTGTCTGCAGTCAAACTTTTAATTTGAGATTGAACTTCTTGAGTTTTTGCTACAGATTGTTGATATTCAGATTTTGCTGTAGCTATTTTCGCATTCAATGCAGTTTGTTTTGCTTCTAAATCTTTCTTTTCATTTACCAAAGAATCTCTTTTAGCTTCGAGTTCTTTTTTCTTTGCAGCATCTTGAGTTTTTTTAATTTGAGCGTCTAAATCAGCTATTTCATCTGTTTTTGAATCTATAGTAGATGTAAATTCATCAGCTGTTGCTTGGTTCATTGACAAACCATCTAAAGATGTATATTCTTCAACCTTTTCAGTAAGTGATGTTGAAGTTGTATCTGTTGCAGTTGTTGTACTTACTACTGAATTTAATGCTTTAAGATCCATTACACACAATACCTTATTTTTTTACTTACACATCTATATAAAAACATTTTCTTATATACTATTTCAATATTTCTTATATCTTTAACAAATCGTAACATGTCAAAGGCAATAACGACGACACTTTTGCATGATTTAACATACATGTAACATATCGGCAGTAAATTTATAATCTTTAGATGTTTTACATGGATACTTAACTTTTCTTAAACCAAAGGATTAAATTATGCAAATATCAAACAATAACGCTCAATCTGTATCATTCGGAAGAATTAAAAATGAATACAAAACCAGCGATATGATTGCAAGAGAAGCTATAAGAGGGCAAATAGAAGGACATTGCGACGCATCATACGAATTCAGCGAACAACTGGGCTCAATGACAAAAGCCGAAATCATGCTAAAAATGAGACAAAAAGCCGCAACTCAAGATAAAATAACCACCGACGACTCCAATACTTCAACCGAGGTTGATGTCGAAAGACTTTCCAAAGAAGGAATATATGCTTTTTCAGAAAGAATAAAAAACAAATTATACTCCGGTCAATGTCTAGAAAACAAACCCGACCAAATAAAAGCACTAAAAGAATCGGGAATAAAAACAGTGTTAGCACTTGTTCCATCTGATGAATACAAAAATGTCGTAGAAAAAGAAGGACTTAATTATGTTCAGCTTCACAATATCGGCAAACAGCAACTCAGAGTATTGAGCTCTGACGCCTTCATAGAACTTGCCAATCGTCCGGAACTATACGGCAAAAATTCTTCCAACGCTATAAATGACCTTAAAGAATACGTAAATATCTTAAACGGCGAAAACGAAAAAACCCCTTACCCGATATATATGGGTTGCCAATGGGGAACAGACAGGACTTTTGAATGGTACACCGCTTACAAAATCTTGAAAGATGCACCTCAAGATAAACCACTGTCAACCGATAGAGTTAAACAATTATCCGACCTTATCGAGATGATGGAAGACCATAAAAGATGGTAATTATTACCTAATAAAAAATAACGCCTAATTTATCTATACCATTGTCCTTTACATATAGTGCAGTTATTGCATATAATATGATTGTTATTAAATAAGGTAACTTAACCATGGCTAAAAAATGCCCTTTTAAAGACCAAGATTGCACAGAAGAATGTGCCCTATTTATCGCACCTGAAGAAGTAAATGAGCTTGTTTTAAACAGACTCTCAAGCTTAGGCGTATTGCATAAAGACGGGATATGCTCTTTGAAAACAAGTGCTTTGAGCTTAAATCGTTTTATCTTTGAGAACACGACAACAAGAGCACGCTAATTTTCCTTTTCATCCTTCATAAAAAGACCTACTAACGGCATTTTACAAAAAATCCTTTTAGATACATTTACCATACCTTTTAAAACGATATCTACATCAGAATTTTTACAATATTTTGTAGATTGTTTTATTTCTGCTTTTTGTTTTTTTAACTCCCCTTGAAAAAGAATATCAGAATCAAGAGCATCAAGCTTTTTCATAGGATTAGAAACATTTTTTTCAGTATTTTTTAAAGCTTGAACAGCTTTTAAAAGCTCGTTCTCTTTTTTTAGTGCTGAAGGAGAATTGTTTGCAAAGAGATTTTCTTTTGAAGACAAATCAAGGTCAAGCTCCTCAATCACCATTGGTTCAACAGTAGCTTTCAATAAAAAATTATTATTCGTTTTATCCTCGGGAATTTTCATCATTTCAATACCTACAGATATTATGAACGAAATTTTTTCAAAATTAGCCCTATAAATAAAGTATTTTATACTGCAAATCAAAGAAAATGATTACAAAATTGCAAACCTTTGTTATACTTTACTAAGAAATTGATATTTTAAAGGGATTAAAATGAACAGTTTACTGATTATCGACAATAATGTTCCTTTGGCTGGAATGTTAAATGTATTATTTAAAAAAGAAGGAATAAATGTTCAAGTAGCGAATTCAGGGCAAGAAGCTCTTACAAAATTAACAAGTTTTACGCCTGATATAATATTGCTTGAAATCGGACTTCAGGATATGAATGGTTTCATGATAAGTGCAAAAATAAAAGAGCTACCTTCTTTAAAAACTACTCAAATTATGTTTATGTCAACTTCAACGAGCACTTCTGACAAAATAAAATGCTTCAATTTGGGCGGAATTGACTACATACAAAAACCTTTTAATAATGAAGAAATCAAAGCAAAAATCAAAACTCAATTAAAATCCCTCGAAGATAGTGAGAATATAAAAAACGAGATTTCATCAAAAAACGAACAAATCGCAAAATACAAAAACGCATTGATGTATTCTTTGGGTCGACTTTCTCAAATACGTGATGATGACTCAGGAAAACACATAGAGAAAATTCAAAATTTTGTCAAACTTATTTCAGAAGAATTAAGAAAAAATCCGAGTTATGCCCCTCAGCTTACATCAGAGTTTATAAACAAATTGCGTCAATCTTGTACTTTTCACGATATAGGCAAAATCGCTATGCCTGATAACATTTTGCTGAAGACTGATGAATTATCTTCAACAGAATACGACATCATGAAGCAGCACGTTTCTTTTGGTGCCACGATTATAGAAGATATAATAAAATTTTCAGGCGACAAAGAGCTGTTGGAGCTAGGCAAACAAATTGTAAAACACCACCACGAAAAATGGGACGGCACAGGATATCCCGATAGACTTTCTTCCAGCCATATCCCTTTGGCGGCTAGAATAACGGCAGTTGCAAATACATACGATTTTTTACGTTCAACAAAAGCTTATAAAGCAGCTATGTCACACGAAGATGCCTGCAAAACAATGCTTGCTCACAAAGGAACTTCTCTTGACCCGCATATAGTTGAAGCGTTTCTAAAAATCGAAAAACAAATATCAGAAATCTTTAATCAAATTGAATCTTCAATGACATAATTTATCTACTTATAACAAATATAACTTCTTCTGCAAAAAACGGAACCCACCATTTCTTCAATACAGACTTATGCCTTTTTCCACGAGTCATTGTGATAGTTTGCTCAATTTTTATATCTCGCTTATGACAAAATTCATAAAAATCATTAATAGTTAATAAATGAATATTTGGTGTATCAAACCACTCAAAGGGAAGCATTTTAGATTTAGGCATTTTTCCGTTAAAAAACAAATAAAAACGCACTTTCCAATATGCAAAATTAGGGAAACTCACAACAACTTTTTTGCCGACTCTAAGCATTTCATCTATTACATAATCAGGTTTTTCAGTAGATTGGAGCGTTTGGTTTAAAATAACATAATCCCATTCTTTGTCAGCAAAATCTTTCAACCCGGCGTCAATATCCCCTTGAATAATCGACAGTCCTTTTTGAATACTTTTTATCACATTATCCTGATTTATTTCAATACCTTTGCCTTTTACATTTTTTTTGTTAATAAGATTTTTCAAAAGGGTTCCGTCACCGCATCCCAAATCCAAAACAGAAGCTCCATTATTAATCATTTCCGTAATAAGTGAATAATTCAAATGCAATCCTTTTGAGTCAGAATAAGGTTTATTCATTTTTTAAGTCCTTTCCCAGAAATGATTTAACAATTTTAGTTTGAGTTTCAAACTCAAGTAAAAAGGCATCATGCCCGCACGGGGACTCTATTTCGCAGAAAGAAACATCTTTCCCTGCTTTAATCAAAGCCCTTGTCATTTCTTTAGATTGAATAGTTGGGAAAAGCCAATCCGAGGAGAAAGACATTATCAAAAAGTTTGCATTTGCTTGTTTGAAAGCATTTTCTAAAGAGCCGTATTTTTGAGCTAAATCAAAGTAATCAACAGCTTTTGTAATATACAAATAGCTGTTAGCATCAAACCTGTCAACGAAGATTTGACCTTGATGTTGGAGATAGCTTTCCACTTGAAAATCTATATTAAAATCGAAGTTCAACTTGTCTTTATCTTGAAGCTTACGACCGAATTTGTTATGCATAGCTTCTTCACAGAGATAGGTAATATGCCCTACCATACGAGCAATTCCGAGTCCTTTTTCGGGTTGTTTTTCTTGATTATAGTAGTTACCGTTATTAAAAAAGGGGTCAGAAAGGATTGCATTCCGCCCGACAGCATTAAACGCTATACCTTGAGCACTCAAACGAGATGTAGAAGCAATAATTATACACGATTTTACCATTTCGTTATGAGATATTGTCCATTCAAGTGCTTGCATACCACCCATTGAGCCGCCTGCTACTATAAGCTTTTTTATACCAAAATATTTAATAAGCTCATGTTGAACTTTAACGGTATCTTCAATTGTTATAACGGGAAAAGTCAAGCCATAAGGCTGATTGGTGTCAGGATTAATAGAGCAAGGTCCCGTTGTTCCAGAGCATCCTCCGAGCATATTTGTGCAAACAACGAAATATTTGTTGGTGTCAAAAGCTTTATCAGGGCCAATCATCATATCCCACCAACCCGGTTTATTGTCACCCTCATGGAAGCCGGCAGCGTGAGCGTCGCCCGTTAATGCATGCAAAACAAGGATTGCATTATCCTTGGTTTCATTAAGCTCTCCATAAGTTTCATAAGCGACATCAACTGGCCCAAAATCTATTCCTGACTCAAGCTTTATTTTTTTATCAATATGAAAGATTTTAGTTTCAATAGTTCCGACTGAATCATTACTCATAGGTTACACTCCTGCCCATAAAGATAACATATTATTAAGGAGCAGGCAATCTATTCATAATCCCAAGTATATATGTTGCCACAAAATCGACAGACCGCATGGCTATTCATAAAAGCTAAATCAGGCACAAAAGTATATCCGTCGACAGTTATCTGAATATCGCCGTTTTCTTTGTATTTTTTCTCGAACGTTCTGTTCCCTTTGTAATCAGGGCTAAACATGAGCTCGAATTTGTCAACAGAAGAGCACTTTTTGCACTTAAACATTAATAATTACTTTCGTCTTGCCCATCAGAAGATTTATACTTCTTGGTTTCACGTTTCATAATTTTTTTGATTTCTTTTCTGCCATCAATTTTTGTAGCTTGTCTGTTTTCTTCAATTTTTTCATCATCAAGTTTTTTATACAAGATAGTGCAAGCACAACTTCTCAAAGGCAATGTATAGGCTATGACTATCGAACTTATACCCATCATTACAATATTTCTTGATATTTCAATCGGCTCAACCACGTATCCTATATGCCACGCTCTTAATGATGTTTCTACAATATCCAGCGGGAGTGCTTTTACGATTTTTTCAATCGGATTAGCAAGGTAATACACAACATCTATTTCATCAAGAGCCCATACAATCAAATGAGGAAGCATTAAATAAGTAAAGAAAAATAAAAGTCCTAATAATATAGTAGTTACCCAAAAATTACCATTAATTAACGTTATACTTCTTTTCAAAGCGGCAACAGGACCCATATTTTCTTCAAGAGCAAAAACCTGTAAAGTTAGTGATGAATATATTATAAAGGCTATTAAAACAATCCAGAAAAACGGCAAAATACAAACCATATAAATCAAACTCATCAAAATCACAAGTAATATGTAATTAAATGCCTTGCGTTGAATAAGCTCATTATGCACGGTTGTATCAAGCTTTTTTGCAGTAGATTTTTTAAACAACGCACAAGAAATCGAATTCAAAGCCGCCATTGCTATTAAATAATCGTAAAAAGCCTTGCAAAACAAAAAGAAGAAAGGCAAAGTTATAACAAGCAATATACTCATTGCAACCATCACGTTGTCAAAGACAGGTGAAAACATCATAAGTTTAGGCAGATTGGAAGAATACCAATATGTAAGCCCTAAAAGCATAACAATCCCGATAAGTTGCCCAAAAATCGGAAACGTCATATAGTTCATAAACTTATCCAGATACGTAAAATATATTTTTACACTTTCGAAAAATATTTTGAAAGAACTTAAATATGTACTTTTTTCTTTGCTCATAATCAGCCTTACTTGAATATTTTACATTAATATATATCCATACTATTATAAATTGTGAAATTTGGAAAGAAGCATTAAATGAAGAATGAAATTGAATATATAAAAAGTTTTAATGAATTTGATTATTTTGATACGGTAGATTTGCATATACATTCTACATGTTCGGACGGAAAGCTTACACCTGAAGAAATCGTGAAGCAGGCAAAAGCCAAGGGGCTCAAGCATATAGCTATTTGCGACCACAATACTGTAAAAGCACATAAGATTTTGCCAAAGAGCGATTTTGTAATTAAAGGAATTGAGTTTGACTGCTGGTATCAAGGAGTATTAATACACCTTTTGGGCTATGGAGTAGATGTCGACAATTCAGAACTTTTAAAATTTTGTGCAAAGGATAAAGCAGGAACAACATCTGATATTGTCAGATTTTTTTCTTACCGTGACCCCAAAAAAGTTA
The DNA here is from genome assembly GCA_028693235.1 of Candidatus Gastranaerophilales bacterium. Classification (NCBI taxonomy): domain Bacteria; kingdom Bacillati; phylum Candidatus Melainabacteria; order Candidatus Gastranaerophilales; species Candidatus Gastranaerophilales bacterium. The sequence continues at coordinate 316,732 of JAQUVW010000002.1, read as the reverse complement.
TAAAAGCAATCCACGCAGCAGGTGGCATTGCCGTCTTGGCACATCCTGCGTGTTACTGGACTATTTCGCTTGATAGATTTGTAAAAAGTCTTATAGCGGCTGGCTTAGACGGAATTGAAGTATATTATCCATACCGTAGACATAGGGGCATAATCAAATTCCATCTTGCAGAGAGCGTAAAAAAAATAGCTAAAAAATACAACCTTATTGAAACAGGTGGCTCTGATACCCATGGTGACAGGCTATAAAGAATAATCTTATAATTAATATTTGCTTGTATATTTTTTCTTAGGAGCTTTTTGTTTTATATAATTTCTGACAGCTTTTGTAATTATCAAATCAGGTTCTTTATGACAAAAATCATCTAAAGTGATTATACCTGTTGATGTTTGACCAAGCTCAATATATATCAGCCCGACCATGATTTGATTTAACGGATTTATTTTTTTTGACTTATATTCAGCCAATTTAGGCTTTAAAATGCCAAGTTTTTTATAACAATTTAATAAATTCAAATAATACTCAAAATTAATTGGATTTTGAATAAGAGCCCGTTCAAAACACATTTTTGCCTTAGCCGGATAGCCGATAATAATATATGTACGTCCGAGATTGCTATAATAAACAGCTGTAGCTTGAGTGTTGGGATTTAGCTGAATTGCCATTTCAAACTCTTTTATCGCACCGAAATAATATCTTTCCTCTAGCCAGTTTACACCTTTGTTGTTATGGATTTCAGCATTTTTCTCGGCGTCAACTTTGAATTTATTCAAATCGACAGCACTGTTTTTTACAAATCCGAAATTCAACGCACAAATAATTAAAACAACTATTAAACTGAGTGTTTTTTTCATAAAATATTGATTTCTTCGCCTTCTTTTGCCATAAAGCAATTTTCAAACTGTTTTTTATAGTGAGTTTCAATATCTTTAAGTTTTTCATCGTCATACGACGGGTCAAAGTGGAAAAAGGCAAGCTTCTTAGCTTGAGAAAGCTTTGCACTTTCTATCGCCATTTCAAAGGTAGAGTGTCCAAATCCTTGTTTTGAATTTGAAGGAGAGAGGTAATCTTCGCTAGTATATTGACTGTCATGAATTAGCAAATCGGTGTTTCTTGAAAACAATCCTAATTTTTTATCAGCCCCAACATAGCACTCCTTGTCGGTCGCATAAACAATTGATTTATCTTTATAGGCTATTTTGTACATCATAACTCCATTTTGCGGATGAGAGCTTGATTTCAGGCAACTTATAACGACCTCATCGCCTCGTGGAGTTAAGTCATCAATAGACATTATTCTTTTCAAAATCGGCTCATCTACGCCTTTTTTAAACACTATAACCTCAGCTTCTGTAATATTAACAATATCAAGGTCAGATGTTATATCATATAATGATAAAGGAAACGATTTTCCATATAAAAGGTCGGATAAATTTTGTTCAAGACTTTCATCATAGTCGCTATAGCCGAAAACATTGAGTTTTGTAGTCAAAATATTTGACGGTTTAAAAAATGTAAGCCCTTGAATATGGTCTTGGTGTATATGGCTCAAAAGTATTGTTGCATTAATGGGAGTACGTTCAAATAATGCATCAGCAGAAGCTATATGGTTTTTAATAAGTTCATCACCCACAGAAATAATTCCGGTGCCGGCATCTAAAATAATCAAATGACCACCGACATTAACCTCGACACAAGCAGTATTTCCGCCATATTCCAAAAATCTTTTATCAGGAGTAGGATGAGAGCCTCTTGTTCCTCTAAATTTTACAGAAAATTTATCTTTTGCCATAACAAACCACTTTCTCTACATCACTGATAATATGGTAATGATACTTTATTTAAGCTTATTTGTCCATAAGGATTACGGTGTTTCTGTCTGAATCCGTGCCGTAATAGCTTGAACTTCCGAACGTAAGCATTTTTGCTCTTCTTTGAGCATCAGTAAGGCGTGTTTCGTGGAATTTTATATCATATTCTACTTGTTTTTTGCTGTTGACCACCTTAACGGAGCGAAACGCATCAGGATAGCAGACTAAAGACGGAGTTGAAACATGCAACAAATGTCCTTCTTGCTTAATTTTAGTTGTATGATAATGCCCTGTAAAGAGTGCAATGGGGCGATTATACTTATCAAGAACCTTATATAACTCATCGGAATTAATAATTTTATGATGAGGAGATGGGAAGGGTTCATATAGAGGAAAATGCATAAATATTATTACAGCATCATTTTTATTTGTTGACTTTAACTCATTATCAAGCCAAGAAAGCTCATCAGCGGGTATATTTCCGTTTGAAGATACTCCTGAATTTTTCGCACCGTCAAGCACAATCACCTTAAATCCTTGTTTTGGAACAAATGAGTAATACCATTTATCAAATACAAATTTTGTATTGTAGTTTTTTACAACAGATAATAAACATTGTTTTGTCAAAGTGCCACTTGTCGTTGTGTCATGATTTCCCAAAGCCATATACCACGGGTATTTCATAGTATTTAATAAGGTAAAAACATCCTCTGCAGAAGACTTTATAGGCTGGTCGATTGCGTCACCTGTAATCATCACAAAATCGACATTTTTCATCTCATTTATTTGAGCAATAACATCTAAAAGAATATCCCGTGAACGCTCCAGAAGCTTGTATGTCGTATTTGCTCTCGTCGTAGAATAATGGATATCAGAAACTTGGACAAATTCTAATGTATTTGAAATTGAAGGCTCATTATGGGTAAAAAATATAAAAAGAGCCAATGCAAATGCTACAATCAAATTTTGTAAAAATTTATTCATAAAATACCTCTTACGATATACTTACAGGAAGAATATATCACAAAAGCCGTGCAAAATTATTTTTTACGCTTTTTAAATAATTACACATCAAAAGAGGAAACCATCTTGAAAATAAATTTTAATACACAAAAGATTATACAACCACAATATCAGACACTTACAGCGAAAAAACTTGAAAATAATCCCGCAAAATGCAATAATAACGTCGATACGTTTAATACATTGAATTTGGTAGGAAAAATAAATATGACAAATATAAATTTTAAAGGCAACAAAAAATACGCAGGATATGAGCTAAATCTTTCAGAAGAAGATTTAAACGACAGACTCGGCAATAAAACCAATACTATAAAAATGCTTCAAGCTAATGCTCCTGAATTTGAAGCTCTTGCTGATGGCGACAAAGAAGCCCTAAAGCACCTCGTTAAAGCTGCTTACATATTAAATGATGTGTATTTAAAACAAGATTGCGAGCAAAATGTGGAGCTTAAAAAATCACTCTCAGAAGAAGCTGAAAAAGGCGACTCTCACGCTGAAAAAGCCTTAGAACTTTTCACCTCACTGAATGGGGCTATGGGTATCGACCGCAATTCAGAAATGACGTATATCTTTAAAAATATGGAAGAAAAACCCGGAAAAAACTTCTACCCTGAAGATATAACAAAACAAGAACTCCAAACTACTTTAAAAACGCTTTTAAAAGACGGAAAACAAAATGAAGCCCAAAATATTTTGAGCCAAAGAACAATTATAAAACGTGACGAAAACGGCAAACTACAAGCCATAGACTATGTTGACGCTTACAAAGAAGAATTTGCAAAAGCAGCTGATGAACTCGACAAGGCAGCTGAAACCTCTACAAACGAAGCTTTTAACAAGTACTTAAAAGCTCAAGCTTTAGCTTTCAGAACTCCTGATAATGAGCTTGACTGCGAAGCTGACAGACTGTGGGCTTCTTTGCAAGATACTCCGTTAGAATTTACCGTTTCAAGAGAACAATACGAAGACGCTTTAAGTGGCGACATAATGGATGATGAAGAATTATCAAAAATGATTAAAGAAGCAAAGATTGACGCCCAAACTAAAGACGCAATCGGCGTTAGAGTGGGCATCGTAAACAAAAAAGGAACAGAAGAACTTTTAGACTTTAAAAAATATCTCCCGGCTTTGGCTGAGCAAATGCCACTAAAAAACCAATACAAACAAACAATCTCAGCTGACTCAGAAGTAAAACAAACAATGGTTGACGCTGATATAGTTTGCCTCACAGGTGACCAAGGTGCATATAGAGGCGGTATAACTATCGCTGAAAACCTACCTAATGGCGACAAATTAAGCGTAAAACGTGACTATGGAAGAAGAAATGTTTATCACAGACAAGTCAGGCTCGGCGGGAACCCCGAAAAACTTCAAAAACGACTAGATGCAACCCTTGATAAAGAACAACAAAAATACTTTGACAAAAATGCAGACCACAGATTTACAATAGGTCACGAAAATGCCCACTCTCTCGGACCAACAGGATTAAAAACAACTTTGGGCGTTTGGAGCAACATAATTGAAGAAAACAAAGCCGACATGGGCTCTGTTGCTTCCCTCGACTATCTTGTAGAAGTAGGGAAATATAACGAATTTGAAAAAAATCAAATCCTCGTAACTTGGGCAGAAGATTGTTTGCTAAAAGCTAAACCTCAACTCTCACAAGCTCATAGAGTCCGCTCTGTTATGCAACTTAATTACTTTATGAAAAAAGGTGCTATTGAAATAAATAACGACGGAATTTTGCACGCAAATCTTGACAAAATGGTTCCGACAGCAAAAGAAATGCTCACAGAAATTGTAGCCTTGCAACTCGCAGGTGAACCTAAAAAAGCAGAAGAATTTGTAAATAAATACTTTATCTGGGGCGACAATATCGACCAATGTGCAAAAAATATTCAAAAAATAGACAAAGACTTGCACGGCAGACTCGACCAGTCTTTCGCCGAATCAATGCTCGATTAAAAATCAATAAATATATATTTATCATCACAAATTTGACATAAAGCCACCTTCTTTCTAAAATATAGGTGGCTCTTTGTAGCCTTTAGAATGGAAATAAACTGTTTTTATGAGAGAAATGATACACTTCAACAGACCAAACGGCTCTGAATTAGAGCTTAACAACATCTCTACTGCAATTAAGAGCGGTAAAATTTGTGGCGACGGTCAGTTCACAAAGAAATGTAATGATTGGTTTGAAAAGAATCTTGAAAGAAAAGCTCTTTTAACAAATTCTTGCACAGCAGCTCTTGAAATGGCTGCGATATTACTCGACGCAAAGCAAGGCGATGAAGTTATTATGCCGTCTTACACATTTGTTTCAACAGCAAACGCTTTCGTTTTAAGAGGAATAAAGCCTGTTTTTGTCGACATTCGCCCTGACACATTAAATATTGATGAAAAACTTATAGAATCAGCTATAACCAACAAAACAAAAGCTATCGCCCCTGTTCATTATGCAGGCGTCGGTTGCGAAATGGATACAATTTTAAATATAGCCAAACGACATAATTTAAAAGTTATAGAAGATGCAGCACAAGGTTTTGGAGCTACATATAAAGGACAAGCTCTCGGCACAATAGGTGATATGGGAACATATAGCTTCCACGAAACGAAAAATATTGTTTCAGGTGAAGGCGGTGCTATTATATTGAGCAACGCTGATTACCACGAAAGAGCTGAAATCATCAGAGAAAAAGGCACAAACCGCTCAAAATTCTACAGAGGACAAGTTGACAAATACACTTGGGTTGACCTTGGTTCATCATTCTTGCCATCAGACATGATTGCGGCGTACCTTTATGCACAACTTGAAAAATCAGAAAAACTAAACGCAAGAAGACTCGATATCTGGTCAAAATATCACGAATTTTTCAAAAGATATGAAGCAAATGGTATTTTAAGACGACCTATTATACCTGCTGAATGCTCTCATAATGCACATATGTACTACATTCTGTTTAATGATAAAGAATTAAGACCAAAATTTATCGACTTCTTAAAAGAAAATCAAATTTTGACAGTATTCCACTATGTGCCACTACATTCAGCACCTGCAGGAAAAAAATATTGCAGAACAGCGACGACAATGGAAGTAACAGACAAAGTATCTGACTCACTCCTCAGAATGCCGATGTTCTATGACCTGTCAGACAATGACCTTGAATATATATTTGAGATTGCGGCAAAATTTTTAGATAAAATATAATTTTAGAACTTGAGAGGAAAAAAATGAAAACTATTTCAGGCGTAATTAATACATATAACAACGATGAGACATTGGAAGAATGCCTGCAATCACTAAAAGACTGTGACGAAATCGTCATTTGCGATATGCACTCAAACGACAGAACTATTGAAATCGCAGAAAAATACGGCTGTAAAATTTGCTACCACGAAAATGTAGGACACTGTGACCCAGCAAGAAACTTTGCACTCTCAAATGCTACATCTGATTATTCAATAATTCTTGACGCCGACGAAGTTGCTTCACCTGATTTAATCAACAATTTGAAAAAATATATTACAGAAAACGAAGATGCTGCAGAAGGTATCAGAATCTTCTACAACAATGAACTTTTAGGAAAAGTTCTTAAATCATACTCAAAAGAGGGTATTTTAAGATGCTTCAAAAAAGGGCATATCCACTATGGCACCCAAATCCATTGTGCACCGGAAGTTTCTGGGCGTGAAATCGTATTTGGTGACGGGAAACACTCATATATTACACACAAAATGATAACAGACCTCGGCGAACACGCTGCAAAATGGAACACTTATACAACATTTGAAGCTAACGAAAAATATATCGCTAACGGAAGAACAATATCCGCTAAGACATTAATATTCCGCCCAATCGGAGAATTTATCAAAATTTATTTCTTAAAAAAAGGATTTTTAGACGGCTTGCACGGATTTGTATTTGCCGTTTATGCAGCTAATTACAAGTTTATGGTTCTTGCTAAAGTCTGGGAACATCAATTAAAAACAGCTCAAAAGACTAAATAAAAATGAAAGAAAAATACGATATCATTTATTCTATAGGCGACAATTGCGGTTGTGCTATGTATTTAAGTGACCATAACTTGCGAGCAACCTCGGGACCTTTAGATTGGCTAGTAGGTCAAAAATTAAAGGATTCTGTAGAATTGATAGTATCCGATTTTAAAAATCTTTTAAAACAGAATTTATTTATTAAAACGCAATTAGAAAACAGCTCGACTCACGATACTTATAAAAATACTTTTTGGGATATTGATTTTATTCACGATTTTCCTGTCGGAATACCTATAGGAGATAGCTTTTCAGCTGTTGAGGAAAAATATCAGAGAAGAATAAACAGATTTTACGAATTAATTAAAAATAAAAATAGAGTCCTTTTCGTATGGTTTAGTCTATCTTCTCAAGATTCTAATGAAGAAATAATAGATTTGTCAAAAAAATTAAATAATAAATTTAAAAAAGAAATAGACTTGTTAATAATTGAACACGATGAAACAAAAGCATTAGAAGGAATAGAAAAAATTAAATTAAATAACAATATTACTTGTTATAAATTATATGCCAAAGGAAAAGACGGCAATCCGGAACAAGCAACTATGGGCAACGAAACCATTTGTAATAAAATATTTAAAAATTACTCTTTAAATATGTCTTTATCAAACAAAATAAAACATTCAATTTTACAAGCCATTTGCACTATCGGCAACTGTTTTATTCCATCTAAATCATTAAGACAAAAATGGCGAAGCAAATTCAAATTTGGAAGTTAATATGACAAATCTAATAATATTCGACCTTGACGGTACTTTAATTTATTCAGCGGAAGACTTGAAAGACAGCGTAAATTTTGCCCTGTCAAAATTCGGCTACCCTGAACATTCAGTCAAAGAAATAATATCTTTTGTCGGAAACGGGATTGAAAAGCTTATAGAGCGTGCTATTCCTAACGGTCGAAACAACACGCATTTTGAAGAATGCCTTGAAATTTTCAAAGCTCACTATTTAAAGAATATGTTCAACAAAACTGCACCCTACGAAGGAATTCCCAAATTATTAGATGATTTAAGAAGCGAAGGATACAAACTCGCTGTTCTTTCAAATAAATTTTTACCCGCTGTAAAAGGGATTTGCGATTTATATTTCAAAGATCAAATTGACTATGTTTTGGGAGCAAATTCTGAGATAGGGAAAAAACCTGACCCGCGAGGAGTAAACACCATAATAAAGCACTTTAATGCAAATAAAAAAGACTGTATCCTTGTCGGTGACTCAGAGACAGATATTGAAACAGCAAAAAATGCAAATATCAATTGCATAAGTGTAGATTGGGGATACAAATCAACAGATTTTTTGGCTAAAAATGGTGCAACAAAAATAGTATCTGACACCAGCGAACTATTTGCGGCAATAAAAAGCTACTAGGCTATTTTATCAAACTTTATACCTGCTTCGTTCAAATTTTTTTCGAACAAATCAGAAGTACAAGAATTTATATTGATTTTCAATCCATTACTTGTATTTTTAGGAACAAAATTTTGAGTCAAATCGCCATTGAGGCTCACACCGAAACGCCCAGCCATATATCCTATATTTATAAAATCATTTTGGTTCAAGGTTTGCCCATTTGTTTTTGGAGCATTTGTTTTTACAACATAATCACAGCGAGCTACTTGCATATAACCTCTTCATATTTAACAAAATCTTTCATATTTAACTTCAAAATTTCTGCAATTTCTTCATAATTATCAGCATAGCCAAAAACTATTGCGGCCATTGGTTTTTCTTTATAATCTATCTTTCTGAAATTCAAAATATGAGAAAAATTTTTCTTCAACTTTTCATATTGAACACTTAAAGAATGTATTTTATCTTCATCAACAGGGGCCTCTGCCATGGCAAAATAATATATTTCATCGCCTTTATTTTTTAGAATTTTTTCCCAATTCGGTTTTTTGTCTTCAGCGAAACATTCATAAATATTAATACCATAGGCATAATACGCCAAATCTGTTGTGCACCAACCTGCAAAACGCATAGGATTGATTTCGATAGGAATTATCTCGCCCGTAGGCGTGACTCTAAGCTCGATATGCATAGGAAAGTCTTTTAAATTGACAATATGTCCGATTTTTTTTAAAACAGAACTAAATTTTTTCAAATATTTTTCAATTATTTTTTTAGAAGAAATATAAGCCCTATCGCTAACATCTGAAGCATTTACAAAAGGATGCTCAAATATATTTAAAATAACAGGCTCTCCATTATGTGTATAATAGGCATCAACGGCATATTCTCTGCCCTCAATCAATTCTTCAACAATAAATTTTTTAGAATTGACAACTTCGGAGGGGAACATTTTTGAAAAATCAGAAACCTCTTTTTTAATTTCAGATACAATAAAATTCCAATCTTGCGGCGTATCTATTTTGTGCACGCCAAGGCTTAAAAAACCGACAACCGGCTTTATAATGCAAGGGAAAACAAGAGAATCAGTCTTTACGCTATCAAGTTCAGAGAATTTTATTTCTTTGAAAAAGAAATCAGGATAAATAGATGCAATGAGTTTCCTAAACTCGACTTTGTCTTTAAAAGAATAAATATATGTAGATAAAGCAGAATCTTTGAAATTTTGGAGTACCCATTTTATTGAATTTTCAGAATTTGAGTATATCTTGACATCTTCACTAACATTTATCACAGCAGAAGAAGTAGGCGAATCAACCAAATTCAACTTATAATCCACAGCATATCGTTTAGAAACTTCATTTTCTAAAACGCTATAGCCCTTTTCTTCCATTGTTTGTATCAAAAACTTTGAAACATAAGGTTCTTCCAAAATAAACATTCGTCTACCCAACCTTGTTTTGTCAATCGTTATTATTTTCACACATAAAGCGATAATTTCAAGTTTTGAAATAATTTTCTTCATGCTAATCTATTTATATGGATAAAATATTTTCAGATAAAATAAATTTATTAAAAGCTTTGGCTATAATGCTTGTTGTATCAGGACATTTAGAATTTTCCCTTATGGGTATTTTCCCTCCGTATTCCTTTCAATTATCGCTATTTTTCTTTATCTCGGGAATGCTTTTTAAGGATAAATATCTAAATGAGGTCGGAACATATCTTGAAAGACGGGTTAAAAGCTTGCTGATTCCCTATTTTAGTTACGAAACCTTTTATATTGGCGTAACAACATTTATTTTTTATCTCACAGGTAAATGGTGGGGAATGCCATTGACATTTAAAAATATATTTATAACGCCGTTTTTAAACGGTCATCAACTTGATTTATGTTGTCCATTGTGGTTTGTACCACAGCTTTTTATCAGCATGATAATATTTTTATTTGCAATGCGAGTACTCAACGGGATAAACAAAAACAGATGGTTCCATTTAACTTTCTTTATTATTCTCGGATTTTGTTCCATACCATTGATAAAAAGTATCCCGAATTCTCCACTTAATTTATTAATATTCAGAACAGCTTTTTCAATGTTTTTCATATATTTAGGGCATTTTTACATTAAATACATAAAAGACAAACACGATATATTTACTCCAAACTGGCTTGGAGCGATTATTATATTTCAATCTATTTTGTGGCTTTTCAACCGTGACTTCGACCCGGTGCACGGTATAGGGCTAAGCTATGTATTGGTTTGGGCAAGATTTGACAGCCAGCTTATAGTCCCTGTATTAACTTCGCTTACAGGAATTTGGGCGAGTCTTTACTTAATCAAAATCATTTATCCGTACTTTAAAGATATTAAATTTTTAAAACAAATGGGTGAAAATACATACAGCATTATGGCTAATCATTTGCTTGTTATGTATGTTATAACAGCAATAATTTTTGCAATAAAAGGCATCCCGATTTCAGAAAGAAATGCTCAAAACATATATTGGATTTACGACCCAAAACAGACAACATATCTATATTTTGTTCTTACAATGATAATTTCAACTTATATCGGAGTTTTGCAAAAGAAGATTAAAAAAGTTTTAACCAAAGAGTCGCATAAGGATACATAAGAAGCCTTGTTGTTTTTTGAGTTAAAGAGACTTTTAATTTATATATCTCACCGTTAAGAATATTTTCTAAATAAACGGCATCACGCTTATTCGGGTTAAAGACTATTCCGACAGGCAAATCGATTTCAGCAACTCTGCGAGTGCTTCCCAAGTTGTGAACGATTAGATATTTTTCTCCATTATATTCTCTGATGTAAGCAAAATCTTTAGGTGACTTTGTTTTCAAAATAGTAAAACTGCCTCTAGAAAGAGCAGGATTAGCTTTTCTAAGTTCAACCATATGTTTAATATTTTTATAGACTTTAGATTTTGCAGAGAGTCTTTTGTTGCCGTTCATAGCAGAATAGAAAGCTTCATAAGATAACGAACCTCTGTTAATATCTCTGCTGTCAAAGAAAGAAAGAAGTTTTATTTTATTTTTCTTTTGATTTTTTTCTCGTTTTTTAGCCTCATTTTTGGCATAAGAATAATTGTTTTGAGCGGCGATTTCATCACCGTAATAAATAATAGGAATACCCGGCAAAGATAGCAATGTTGAGTATGCCATCAAAATCCTATCTGTATTATTATCTAGAAAATTTGCAACTCTACCGCTAACACCGAGTCCTTTTCTAAATTCTGCTCCTTTTGGCTCCAATTCATCATATATCAATTTTCTAACAGAAGGGTCGACCATCTCAAGTGTAAGCTCATCGTGAACCCTTAAAAAAGTAGCCCAAGAAGCACTTTGAGGGATTTCAGGAGTTGCCTTATTTGCATCAACAAAATATTTATTATCCTCTGTTATAAAACTTGCCCAAAGAGCAGGCATATAAGGGAAATGGTATGCAATTTGAATTTCATCGGTTCTAGTTAAAGTCTTTTTGGTATCTGCGACATTTGTAGTCACAGTTCTTTCTTTACCAAAATAAGGAAGAATATTTTTAGGAGTTTGGCAAGCTTCCGCTTGAATAACAGAGCGGGGAGCCGTTGCTTGAAGATAAGAGCTTATAATTTTAACAATATCGTGTGTTTTATCTAAATTTTCAGCCGTTGAACCTTCTTCTTTTACAAAGTAAGGGATTGCATCCATTCTAAATATATCGATACCCAAATTAGCCCAATAGCTTATCGTATCAAGACAATAGTACAATACTTTGGGATTTTCCCAATTGATATCAAGTTGAAAAGGGTAAAAAGTATGATATAAATAATAATCTTTATTCTTAATAGATACTTTTCGGTAGTGATTATCGGTAATTTCAGGAAAAATCAGTCTTCTTCTGGATATCTTGCCGTTAGCTTCTTTATATTCAATTATAGTACCTTTTTTTTCATCAACATATTTTTTGTATTCGGGCATTTTGTCTTTGACAATAAAATAATTAAGTTTTTCAATGTCACCATTCATTGCATCTTGGAACCATTGATGTTGGTCAGAAAAATGATTGAGCACCAAATCTGCTTTTATTTTAAAGCCTTTATCCTTAGCAGCCAGAACAAATTCTTTAAACTCAGAAATACCGCCTAAATCTTCTCTGACATTTTGAGGATTTTTCACATCAAACCCTGAATCACCCATCGGAGAATCAGCAAAGGGCAAAATATATATTGTCGTGACGCCCAAATCTTTTAAATAATCCAGCATTTTGATAGAATCTTTAAAGGAATTAGGTTTTTCAGGAGTTACAACCCCAAACTGGTCAACATAAAACATGTAGATAATTTCATCTTTATACCAGTCAGATGTTCTCGTTTTGTCTTCTTCTAAAAGCTTTTTGGGGCGGTCTTTAACAGCTTTTTTCGCCATTTGCTCAATGTTAGAATAAATCTCGTTTACATTTTTAGAGCCATAAACGACTTCCAAATTCGTTTTTATTTCCTTTTCCAAATCTTGAGATATGAGAGGAGTTAAATTTTGTTCAACTGCAGGTTGCTCTTTTACAGGCTGAACAGCAGCAAGCTCTTGAGCGAATGTAATGTTACCTAAAAATAACAAATTAATAATTATAAAAAGTTTAATATATTTTTTGAGAAATTTTACCATAGCACTACTAAAATACCATCAAAACAACTCCTTTTCCATAATAGTTAAATCTTTGTTAAAAAAATCATATAAATAAGAAAACAGAGTTATAACGTAACTGTTGAAAGAATAAATTATGAAAGGAGTTATGATTATGAAATTTTTAGTTAGAAAAGCACCGGAAAACTTCATCAGAACTGTAAACGACGAAATCAGCTCTTTATTAAACAGACACTTTGACAGCTATTTCCCAGAAGCCGCATACTGGAACGATGCAGATAGAATATCCATGCCTGTAGAATTCATCGATAATGAAAAAAACTACGAAGTCAAAGCAGAATTACCGGGAGTTCAAAAAGAAAATCTTGATATTGATATTGATGCCAATTATTTGACTATAAATGCAAAAAAAGAAGAAGAAAAAACAGCTTCTGAAAATACATCTAAAAAAACCGAATTCAGTTACGGAGAATATTCAAGAACTGTTTACTTCCCAGAAGAAATTGATACAGAAAAAACAGAAGCAAAACTTGAACACGGAGTCTTGAAAATTAATGCCCCAAAAAAGCACGTTGAAAAAGACACCAAAAAGAAACTTTTGATTAAATAACAGACATTCCAAACTCTCTCACTAATTGGTTAAGAGGACAAGTATTTTGTCCTCTTTTTATTTTATTCAAGTTATAATAAAATTATGGAATATAAAACAAATGTAATGCGAATGTTCGACAAAAAGAACATAAAATATAAATCATATAACTACGTTGACACTGACGCAATAAGCGGAATTGAAGTTGCCGCTGCGTTAAATCAAAACCCAAAACAAGTTTTTAAAACATTGGTAACAGTTTCTAAATCCAAAAAATATTACGTTTTTATGATTCCCGTAGCCGAAGAATTGGACCTAAAGAAAGCGGCTTCTTCCGTTAACGAAAAATCTATCGAAATGTTACCCCTAAAAGAACTTTTGCACACCACTGGATATATCCACGGTGGGTGCTCTCCTGCAGGAATGAAAAAATTTTTTCCAACCATTATCGATAGCTCTGCGGAGAATTTTCAATCAATTATTTTTAGTGCAGGAAAAATCGGCTATCAGGTTGAAACTTCTATTCTTGAATTAAAAAAAATAATTCATTTTGAATTGAAAGATATTGCCGTTACTAATTAAAATGAGTCATTGCTTTTAATTTTATATATTTATATAATGGGATAATTAAAGTAGGATTGTTATATGAAATTAGGAAAAACATTTAATCTTGATATATTATTTTATCTGATATTTGTTATAGTAATAGTTTTTTACTTGGTAACTGGTTTATACAAATACAATCAAATCAAAATTAACGAAAATAACGCAATGAAGGCGTCCCAAAAGATAACACAGGTAGTAAATACCTTAAAAAAAGAACATAAATCTTTCACAGAAATGCGAAAAAACTTAAATGATGATGAATTTATCAAAGAAATGCGAAACTATTTTGATATTGCTTCAATCGGATATAAAAGACTGGGAGAATACACATTTAAAGGATTTTATACAACAGACGGAATGTTTTATTGCCTAAATGCCCTTCACGGTTTTACTTTTGTAGATACTAACGGGGATGCAAAACCGAATATAATCTCGCAAAGTATTTATCCCTGCAAAGATATCGTTGTCATAACATCATTTTCAAACATCATAAACCAAAAACGAACCAAACCTAACTTTAATACTAAAGAAAATTGGCTACCTACAACAGGAAAACTATTTTCACAAATAATTAATCAAAAAAGCACCTTAAAGCGAAAAGAAAGTAATGGAAAAATATAAAAAATATAAAGATTTAACAATATTTTTAATATGCATAATGTTCAGCGGATTAATCGGCATATTTATTGGTTTTACAGTAAATGTTGACCTCCTAAATTACCATTATTATGCACCTTTTGCTGTTTTGCATAATCGTATCGGATTTGATTTTTTCCCCTGCACAATTCAATCATATTTCAATCCGTATCTTGATTTTCCATTTTATTTTTTAGTCAAATACTTGAATTCTCACCCTAATTTAATATTATTTTTAAACAACATTTATTATGGGGTTTATGCATTTTTAATATACAAATTAACTGATTTGATTTTCAAACCCAAAGGAATAGAAAAGCTTTTCTACATAACATTTGCCTTGGTAATGTCAATGTCAGCACCTTTGCTTTTGGCTCAAGTAAACGCAAACAGTAACGATATGCACATAAGTATGTTTGCCCTTTTAGGATTATATATTATTTGCAGATATATCTTTAATGAGGATTCAAAAAAAAGAAATTTATTTTTAATATCCGCAGGACTTATCTTTGGATTAATCAGCGGACTAAAATATTCCGGAGCTGTATTTTTTCTGGGCTTATTATTATCATTGTTATTCTTAACGAAAAGGATTGCAAAGCCTTTAAAGAGTTATTCTTTGATATTAACAGCATTTTTTATAGGTTTTTTAATTTCAGATGCTTCTTGGCTATATTCAATATACGTTCATTTTAAAAATCCGTTTTATCCATATTTTAATAATATATTCAAGAGTCCTTATGCTGACTTGACGCCTGTGCTGGATAAAGATTACATGCACCTAAGACCAAAAAATTTATATCAGTTTATTTTTTATCCGTTTTTATGGCTTAACCGTAATTTTATGAATGGAACAGAAAGATTTTATTATGACTTAAGATATCCTTTAGCTTATATATCTATTCCTATAATACTAATTCTATACAAACGAGCAAAAGAACTTATTGACACCAATTACGCTGTATTTTTAAGTTTATTTTATTTATTCACTTATTTTATTTCATTGCTGATATTTGCCCAATACAGATACGTCCTTCTTTTGAATTCTCTTAGCGGAATATTATTTATAATTGCTATTTATGCAATATTTCCTAAAATGAAAAATATCCGTTATATCTCTCTGCTTTTATTATCAATAGTTATTTTCAGCACAACAAAATACATATATAAATGGGATGTTGTACACCCCAAAGGTCATCTGATGGAAATCGGAAAGGCGAACATAAAAGATAATGCAACAGTACTAATGGCATCAAAAGGCATGTCTATATTTATCCCATTTCAAAATCACACCGCTAGATTTGTCTTTTTTGCATTTCCGACTTCAGTAGACCATTACAACAACTACCAATATCACAATACAAATTATTCTTCAAAATATTTAGAAAAGGAATTGTATAAAATTATTAATAAAAATCCTGACAACTTATATATCATCTTCAAATACAGCTTTATGGCGAAAAATTATGACTCTTACGTAAAATCAATGGATATATACACCGATGGACGTTTTGAATATTTTTATGACTGTGAAGAAATTCCAACAAACTTAAAGCGAATTGTCCAACATTCTTATACCATTTGCAAAGTAAAAATTAAAAAATCAAACTGAAGCGGAGGCTCTAGGGGTTTGTTTCGGACATTAAAATTTTAAAAATCAGTCTCAAACGTGTTTGAAAAATAGCGATTTTATGCAAAGTGACTAAAAAGTCCGAAATTACCACATTCTTGCATTTTCTGCAATAAATTTTCTGACGAAAGAAATATAAATGGCAAATTTTAAAACCAAAATTTTAAACACACTAAAAAATAATAAAAATACAGATAATACTTTAAATTATTTATCCAATATTCAAAATAATTTAATAAAAAATTATTCAAATCCTGTATTTTCTAATCAATCAAAAAATAAATTATTAGAAAAATATAGCAAAGTCGAAAATTTAGGCAAAGCGATTTATAGACATAACGCACTAAAAGAAAATAATATAAATGCAGAACAAGAAGAAGAAAATGTTTCAAATCTTGTTTTAAAAGGCGGAATAAGTAATTGTAGATATGTTTGGCATTCGGACAACTCAGAAAACACATGTGAAGAATGTGCTGCTCTCAACGGCACGGAATATGGTTTTGAAGATGAAGTTCCCGAATGTCCACATCCGAATTATCAATGTTGGGTTGAAATAATCGAAAACGATAATGATAATATGGATGAAGATAAAGAACCTTGCGATTGCCTTTCGCAACTAGAAGAATGGTTTAATGAGTGCGAAGATGCTTGTTCTGAGGCAGAAAACATGGGTGCCGAAATGAAAAATTCTCAAACTGATATGACTGATATTATTGATCGCGTTTCTTCATATTCGTTAAATGGTTATAGTGTATTTTTATCTGAAGCTGAAGCAATTGTAACTAATACGTTAGAAACTTTAACGGATTTAATGTCTCAAATTGTTGAGAGTATCAAGATATTTTGGAGTAACTACAATGACTTAACTCAATTAAAAGAAGAAGTAGGGCATTATGTGAATTGGTCAGCTGAATATTATCATACAAATGCAAATTGTGAAGCCGCACAATTAGGCGATGCGGGTGCAAAAACAGCAACAATACTCGGATATCTTAGAGAATTAGGTGATTTCCCAAAAGAAATTTTATTTAAAGGTCAAAGCATTGAACAAGCCTTTAATAATAGCATGCACGACTTAGAAGTCAATGAAGAAGGGCGTAAAATAGGGTGCGAAAATCCAAATGGGAATTGTGGGGATATCATCAAAGGTCGAATAAAAGTGGACTGGCCACAAAACCATTAAAATTTTGTAATATAATATCTATATGAAAAACTTTTTTATAATTTTAATAAAATTTATATTTGGTTTATTATTGTCATTATTGATTTTATATTTTGATTTTATTGTATTTTCAATAAGTGGCAAGACAAATGTTGTTGATTGGCAAATTGTTATTTATGTTGCTTTTTCCTTTTTTACTGCATTCTTAATTTGGGTTATTGTATTTACAAAAATAAACTATAAATGCAACTTTTTAATATTTTTTTTAATTGTTATATGGCTGTTTTTACCACGATTTTTGCCAAATGTGATGAAAGCTTTTGACATTGATTCTTGTCTTGATTCTGGTTTGTGTAGAGAGGGGATAACTAATATGCAAGACAATAAAGGTAATTCTATCTCTATCAACAAAGAAAATTGTATCAATAACGGATACAAATGGTACGAAGAGGACAAATCTTGCGATTTGAGAAAAAACAATAAATAACGGTTCTATTAGATTTTAGATGCAAATTGATTGACCATGAATCCTTGCAGGGATTTGTAATGGATAGAAAATGAGTTAAAATGTGTAATGCAAAGGAATGGTTTATGAAAAAAGAAATGCGACAAGAATTGTTAGAACAAAAAATGTCAGCACAAGGCATACAAGCTCGCAAGTTTCGCCTCAGCTCAACTGCTCGTTTTGTAAAAATCGCCTAATTTAAGTGGTAGTAGATTTTTATATCGCCTAGAAAAGATGATACGAATTAAACTGCTTTTACAAAACATTTCACAAAAAACTTTAGCACAAAGAATAAAGATATAATTGACAAAGAACAAGAAAACAATTATTCAAAAATTTCAAAAAATGAAGAATGGTTCGAAGACCTTTTATATAAAGATTTATAAATCAAAAATATCATAAATTTTTATAAAATAGCTTGAAAATATTAATAATATAAATCGAACTCCGCTCGAACTTTTTGAAACCATTGATAATATTGAATCTTAAGACAATAACGTTGGGGTTTGTTTCGGACATTAGAGGTGCTAAAAAGTAGCCTCAATCGTAAAGTGTGTTTGAAGATTAGCGATTTTATGCAAATTGACTGAAATGTCCAAAAATTCCGTTTTCTTGCATTTTTCTGCACTAAATTTCCCGTCAAATATTCATAAAGTAGCCTCAAAGCTAAACACTGTTTATATTATAGCGATGGAACGAAATCGGACATTTTTCGAGCAAATTATTGCCACTCCAAAACTTGGAAGGAAGTTGGAAAGGTTTGTCAAATCTAAATTATATGCGATTTGTTCATTTTCATAATTTTAAAAAACTTGATTTGAGGCACAATAATATAGCTTTTTCAGTCAACTATTCAATTACGTTAAAACCTAATATATTCATTTTATCCTTAAATTCGTTATAGTAATCTTTAATTTTATCTTTATCTACGATAACTTTTAAAACCTTTTTAGCACGAGAGCATCCAACATAAAACAATTTGTAAGCAATTAAAGTTCCAAAAACCATATTAGTGTTTATTGCTTTAGTTAGCTTTGAAACTATTGTTTTATTAGTATACTCCGCAATTGCATCTGAAAAAAAATAATTAAAATACATATTGTTATTGTATTTATTTGATAATTCATTAATAAACGCATTTAATAGATGTTTAATTTGTTCAAAAGTATCTTTTTTTAATTCACTAATTTTTATAGAATTGTCAGACTCAAATTTATGAACGTCTTTTAAATATTCATAATAAAAAGATTCAAAACTTGTATAATCTATATTATGTGTAGATAATAAATTAAAAAATCCATACATTTTTACTAATGGATTTCTTGAATCTTCTGCAATAAAAACAACTTCATCATGACCTTCTCCCTTTACACCATGTTGTGTAGAAATTCGGGGTTCCTTTAAATATTTACATGTGTTTTTAAATTCTATTAAGGGTTGTTCTAAAACTTCTGAATACTCATTATCTTCTAAGTTTTCAAAAAATACATCCATAATTGATTCGTTGATAATGTTTTCATCTTTTAAGGCAATTAAAAAGTCAGCAATTTTTAAATTTTCATTATATTTTTTATATACGTAATTAATTAACTTATTAAAAGTAATTTTATCATTATGAACATTGATCTTTAAAATGCTTTTATTATATATTTTATTTTTGGGATTCTTTATTTTTTGGATAAGTAATCCATATTGTTTTAATTCATGTTTTTCAAAAAAATCATTTATTTCAAATAATAATTTAAATAATGGATCTGGATTATCATTATTATTTGTTAATAAAACATCAACTGCTCCATATTTTCTACCAAAAGAATATTTTTCCATGTTTGAAACAGCTTCGAATAAATTTTCAGCTCCTATTTTTTTAAAACGTTCTTTATTGAAAATATAAAGTTTTAAAATATTAGGATTATTTTGTTCTATTATCGAGAGTGAATAATTAAAATCCGTTGATATATATAAAGATGGAGGAGCACTACACAAATCATTTATATCAGAAAATTGCTTATATTGTTCATCATTATATATATTATTTAAAACATTAACAATATTACCGACTGAGCGATAATTGTTTTTCAGGAAATAGCTTTCTTTATCAAAATTTTTTAGCATGTCTTCAAAGGTACCATCATAATTTTTGTATATTTGTTGCATTTTATCTCCACACAAAAATAATTTTGTAGTGGTGTTTTTTACAACGCTATAAAAAAATCGTAAAATGTTAGCAGAAGTATCTTGATATTCATCAATAAAGATATATTTAAATTTAGCAGATATTCTTTTTTTTAGTATAGGATATTTATCTAACATGATTTCAGCAAAAGACAACAGATCATCATGAGACAGACCTCCATAATATAAAGAATTAAATGATAATTCGTTATATTTTATTTTAGTAATTGTTCCTTTTAAATATTCCAAACTTAACTTACCATCATTCTCGTCTTTAAATTTCTGATTACTAATTATAATTTTTTCATCTGTTGATGAAATACGCTCTTGTATTTTGGTTTCATAGATATCAAAATATAAATCAATTATCTTTTTATCGGAAAAATAAATATTCAAAAAATCAGAAATAAATGAATGAATTGTTTTTATAATAACATTTTTGGAATTAATTTTTGACAATAATTCTTCTGCTGCACGATTTGTATATGTAATGCATAAAATTGCAAAATCCTTGTCAATTGAAATTATTTCATTGATTTTATCTCTTATAAAAGTTGTTTTTCCACTACCGGCCGGAGCATTTACTAAGAACAAATTATTTTCAACTACTGAGCTAGCCAAATCAACCCCTCCTCTATATAGTTAGGAATAAAAGTTTCTAACTGCTCATTATCTAATAAAATTAAAGAATACATAAAATCTGTTTTGTTGTCACTTGTAGCCCTAACAATATCTCTCACACCTATATTGTCCCCTATATCATTACCATTAAAATCTTTTAATGGAATTTTAAATTTTAATAATGATTTATTTATTTCCCAATACTCTTTAGTTTTTTTATTTTCTACAATAATATTTAATTTTTTGTTTAGTATAGCTTCTTCTAACGTTCTTGCATATCCATCTTCTTTTGTTTGGAAATATAATTTAATATTTGGATTTGTTTGCACCCATTCGTATAAATTTTTGATTGTTATCATTTCTTTTTCCACATTAATGGAATCTGTATAATACGACAACAAACCTTCATTCGTTGTCTTTGATTGAAAAATATCGTCAGCCGAACATTTAGAGCTATCATAATCAATATCTGTAAAAATTACAGTTTTAATACCTAAAAAGTTTAAAATATCTTTATATTTATGAGAATAGGCCCCACCTACTTGTACAAAAGAAATATATTGACTGTTTAATTTATTATATTTATTAAGTTGTAATAATCTTTCTAAAAACATTTTTTCGGTGTCACCTTCATACATAATAATTTTATTCGCAAATATTAAATCAGAATAATTTACTTTAAATAGTAATGAATAAAAAAGTTTCATGTCTTTCTTCTTAATATCTTTCATGAATTTATTTAGATCGAATATTTCGTTTTTTAATATTTGTTCCGTCGTTCTAATTACCCTTATTGTTTCAATTTCACTAACCTTTACTATTTCATTTGAATGTGTAGTTATTAATCCTTGTATATTTTCGCTATAAAAATAATTATTTAAATATTTAATAAGAATTCTTTGCATATGTGGATGCATATGAGCTTCAGGTTCTTCAATAACAAAAAAATTAACTAATTTATTATCATATGCTTTTTTGAACTTTTCTATTTGGATATGTATATAAATTAAATTACTATAGCCTAGTCCTTGTGATTGTTCTTCAAATAAATAATCGTCAACTTGGTATTTTGCTATTGTAGAATTAGAAATCAAATTGCCAATGTTTTCTTCTGTTAGATTAAGTTCTAAATGTGGAGTACCTATTTCACACCCATTTGTGCTTTTTAATTCTTGCATAACTGGCTTTAAACACGCATACGAATTATCTGTAATCTCCTTTTTAATATTAGTATTATCAAATAATTCAAAGACTTTTTCCGGAGTATCTTTCAATAAATCTTTCCATTGCTGTGTGTCTGAAATTAAATCAATCAAACTTTTGCTAATTAAATAGTTATTATTTGTTTTTTCATCAGATAAATTTCTATCAGCATTTATTCTGACAAAATTGAATAAGTTTTTAAATTTTGTAACATCTAGTTCTATTTCATTTTGATATACATTATTACAAAAATAGAATTTGTTTTCAAAACTCTGCTCAAATAATTTTGTTATTAAACTATTTTTTATATTTTGTTGTTTTAATTCTGAATTTTGACGGCTTTCCTCATCCTTAGAATTATTTAATTCTTCTTGAATTTGATTATAAGTTGTAATTTTCTCACTAAATTTTTCATAGTCTTCTGATACTTTACTTATGAAAAATTTATAATTAAAATAATATCTGTACATAAAATAAAAACTTTTATTTGTATCATCTAATTCCATTAAATAATCCGCAAAATTCGTAATTTCATCATTTTCCTTATAGCTAATTTCTAGTTGAACTTCAATAGAATCAATTAGATTAATTGATAATTTTTCTTCTAATTTGTTTAAAAAATTATTTTTATTTTCTGCTTCAGTAAGGCTCTTTATTAAGATTTCTATTAATTTGTTTTTTTGAACTTGATATACTTGTGCATTAATATCAGTAGCTTTTATATTTTGAATTCCATTTTCGAAAAGGTTTCTATATAATTCTACAAGTGAAGTTTTTCCACTATTGTTGGGACCTGCAAGAATTGTAATTAAATCATTATAACAAATATCTACATCATAAAATTGACGATATTTTTTAATTTTCATTCTGCTTAAGTTCATTTTTCATACACCCCTTGATATTGTTATTCAAATACAAATATAATCAACTTACCATTAGACACTTGTATAATAAATTTATATTTCATCTATGCTTTCTATTCCATACAAAGGAATATCGTACAAATTATCTGTTTGCTTATAATCCGCCAACGAAGTCCTTATTGCCATTTTAGGATTAAATTTTTCCATATAAACTTTCAAACTTTTGGCTTGTAAATTTGTCGTCGCTTTTACCTCTACTGGAATAACACTATCTTCAATTTGGATAACAAAATCCATTTCTGCAATATTGCCCACATTGGACCAATAAAAAACCGGTAATTCTTCCATTGATTTAAATTGTTGCAATACATATTGTTCTGCAATTGCACCCTTAAATTCTTCAAAAATCTTATTACCGTCAATGATTGTATTAGCTTGTAAATTAGTCATTGCACCAAGCAATCCGACATCAAGGACAAACAGTTTAAATGCATTAAAATCTTCATATGCTATTAATGGTAATCCGGGTTTTGAAATTCTATTAACTTTATAAATTAAACCGCAATCACACAGCCATTCCATCGCATTTTCTATGTCTTTTGCTCTTGCACCCTCTTTAACTGCACCATATATAAATTTTTTATTTTCACGCGCCAATTGTGCAGGAATTGATTTCCATAACAATCTTGTTTTTGCGAGGGTATTTGCCGGTACATGTTTAGAAAAATCTTTTTCGTAAGTTGCTAAAATGTTTTTCTGTTTAGTTCTAACTTTTGTAAAATCCTTATTTTTAAGAAAATTCATTACGACTGCCGGCATTCCGCCAATATAACAATATTGTTTCAATAAATTTTCAAACCTGTTTTTAAATATAGAAATCATTTTAAAATCTTTTTTTTCAATAAGTGCAACAAGCTGAGCTTCACCCATCGCAATGGCAAATTCAATAAAGTTTAATGGATATAAATCCACAAAATCCACCTTGCCAACAGGAAAACCTGTTCCTTCATGGCAAGAAACGCCAAGCAAACTTCCGGCAGCAACAATATTATATTGAATTTTATTTTCACTGAAATATTTTAATGAGGTTAAGGCTCTAGGGCATTCTTGAATTTCATCCAATATTATTAACGTGTCATCAGCATTGATTTTTGTGCGGGTTTCAACTTCAAGAGCCAAAATAATTCTTTCTATATCATAATCCTCATCAAAAATTTTACAGAATTTTTCGTTATTATCAAAGTTTACATAAGCTACTTTTTGATAATACTTTTCTCCAAATTCTTTCATTAACCAAGTTTTGCCAACTTGTCTTGCTCCTCTTATGATTAAAGGATTTTTATCTTCAGAGTCTTTCCATTCAACCAATTTTTTTAATGCTTTTCTTTCCATGACAAACCTCACTTTATTAGATTATATTATATCACAAAAAGAACAATTTTTGGACGAGTTTTAATAGAAATTATTACATAATTTTGACGACTTTTATTCACTAAACAAACAAAATGCCGATGACTTTTTAAATGAATTTGACACAATTTACACGACTTTTGGGCTAATTTTACACATTTTTGACAGAAAATCTTAAATCATCAATTATATAATTTTCTAAGCCCATTTGTTGTTTTATTTTATAAAACTCGTTTCTAATCTTGCGTTTTAGGTGTTCTTTGTTTTGAGTGTCAGCTAAAATATCATTTAGCTTTTTGTTTTCGGTAATCATAGTTTTAATTATCGGTTCAAGATACGAATAATTTTTGCTGACTGTCTTAAAAATTTTAGCAAGTTGTTCTGGTGTCAAAATTTGAACTTCACGTTTCGGGATTTTTTCTAATCGTTTGACCTCAAAAACACAAGTGCGTTCAATATAGCCCTCATTTTGAAAATGTTTAATTATTTGATTCAAAAGAGCAAGAATATTTTTAATCCTGCGTTCGGATATTTTATTGTTTTGCATAAATAATTTAAAATTCTGAACATCACCTACCGTAATATTTTCCAACCTGAATTTTAAAAAATAAGGAATAATTTGAGCATTAATAAAAGATTTATACGTTTTGAATGTTTGAAATGTGGTACTATTTTCTTTCGTTTTTAAGAATTCCTCACAAGCTTCAATTACGCTTATTTCAGAGCTTTTACATTTTATTTTTTTATCAATAATTTTAAATTTATCGACTGTTTTTGGAACTTCCACATATTCAAAATATTTCCCGCTTTGTTTGATATTTTTAGAGTTTTCTAAAAATTTGATAACTTCATTTTCATCTAATTCGCTAAACATAACAATATCGTCAACAGTAAATGTTTTAAGCCGCTTTGCGATTTTTAAAATTTTACTTTCCATTCAAAACCTCCTCTGCGATATTTTCATCAATTGCGGTTAATCCGTTAGCTTCTGCGACACACTCGAATTTATCAATAATCCTTACGAGTTGCCGAAATCTTGTTGCTTTTTTATGAATGATTTTTATTGCTTCATTTTCAATTCCAACTTCTGCTAATTCGCTCACAACCTGCTTTATATCCTCTAACTTAAATTCTTCAAAATGATATATTTCAGAAATCCTGTCAAACAAATGGGTGTGCTTTTTTAATTTGTGTTTTGCTAAATTCATACCAACCAAAATTATAGGAACACCAGTTTCATCGTGCAAATCTCGCAGAGTTTCTATGGCTTTGAAATCTGCTAACAGATAATCTATTTCATCAACAATAATCATTTGAGGCTTCGTTTTTAAAACATTCGCACATTGCCTAAAAATATCCGCCGTATAAAATCTCGGAATTTCATCAAGTTCCTTTGCAATTTCTTCCAACAACCATTTAGGGGTCATTGAATTTGTTGCCCTGATGTATATTGCATCAAATTTTATTGATAAATAAAGTGCAGTTTTAGTCTTGCCAAGACCTGCTTCACCATATATCAAACCGATTTTGCTTATGTTATCAGGTTTGTTTTGCAAGCTGTAAATCAATTCCATAAACCCTTTAACGTTTTTTGTTTTACAAAAGATTTTGTTCATAAATTTTATACTCCTTTGTTTCTTTGAAATATTTAAGCCAATTCCTATCATCAGCTGAGGTGCAACCATATCTCATTAAATATTCGTACCGTTCAAAATTATTTTTGAACAACGGTTTTATTGCAGGGTTATATTTTTCTTTTGGCGGTTTTTGATATTCAGGTGTTTCTGTTGTTAATACTTTAATTTCCTCTCTACAATCTTCTTCAATCAAATCACATTGTATAATTTCTAAATCCTCAATATTCAAGAGCTTTTTACACTCTTTTATCGTTTTATTTTTAAGCTGTTTTTGCTTTTGGATTTTCTGTTTGTAATCTTCAATATCTTTGATTTCGCCTGTATAATTTGCGAGCGGATGAGTTAATGTAATTCTGTCTGCCTTGCACAAAAATTTGCCGTATTCACTATAAACCTTGATATAGCTCAAATCAAAGAGCGAATATTTTATCATTACTTTTTGCCGCAATCCGTAAAGTGCATCATTAAAATACCAAGTATTTAAAAATCTTATCCCCAGGCTTGATATAGTTTTGACCTCTTGTGCCAACATCAAATCATCAAGTAATTGTTCATTTATTTCTTGCCTATCAATGGTTTCAAGCATTTGTGCTACAGTCTTATCCTTGCAATTTGAACAAGGTAAACTATTTTTATACTCCAGCCAACTGTCAATCATTTGAATGGTTTGAGCAATTGTTGGAACTAAATTTTGATGTATTTTAGAATGAAATTTTTCATTCCTTTTAAGTCTTGCAGGCTTATTTTCAATATTTGTTCCAATGTAACTCGGTAACATCTTTTCAAAGCTTTCTTGCATTTCAAGCCAAAATCGCTCAATAACTTTCGAGCGTGCATTATACGGATTGGCATAAATTGTCGTTATTCCTAAATTTTCATAAATACCACTAAAATAATTGTTTTTAAACGCTTTGCCGTTATCTAAATAAACAAATTTTGGAATGTGTTTTATGTTTAAAATAGCATTCCTTAAAGCAGAAGCGACACATTGTGTCTTTTCTTCAATCATAATTTCATAACCGACTAACGCCCCTGATTTCCAATCCAAAAATCCGATAATCGTTGCACGCGTCGGCTTTCCTGTGAACGGATTTATTATTTGAAAATTCAATCGTTTGCCGTCAGCGACCAAAATTTCGCCAACTTCAATTTTTGAAATATCTCTTCTGATGTGTGGAACAACTTGCTCTTTCAACGCTTTTTCGCCATCACGCATTAATGTCCATTTGTCAAAATAATTATTTTTGTACCAATTGGCAAACCGCCTAAATGTCGGTGACGCAGGAATATATTCAGCATTTTGATTTTTTAGAATATATTGAGTTAATGAAATTGCCTTGCCGATACTGAATTTGTTTGGATGTAGCAATAATTTTAAAAATATTTGCTTTTCAAAATTCGTCAATGTCGTTCTTGAATAATCAGAGTAATGATAATTTGGCAATAGCAACTCGTAATTTTGCGAACCGTCTAAAATCCTTTTCCACCTTTCAAGCGTGCCGGTTGAAACTTTACCGATTTTTGAATAAATATCAGGATACAAAAAACCTGAATTATACGCACTCAAAAAATCTTTATCAAATTGGGTTTTGCATTTTTGATTTTTTCTTTGTCCTTGCCAAATCTTAACAAGCTCATATCTTGCAAGTGCAATGCTTTTTGCACTATCCGGTTTTATAGAATTTATAACTGTCGGTAAAAGTTTTTTGTTTTCCGTAGGTAAAAATTTATTTAAATATTTTTCTTGCAATTCAGGCTCAATACTTGATAACAAAATTTCAAAACTCTTTCCGCCTTTGACATTTATTTCTTTGGTCTGATATTTGTTTTTTGCCAACCTAACAGCCCGAGTACTAACGCCCTTGAGTTCTGCTAATTCTTTGATTGAAATATATTTTTCATTGTTATCCATACTTCCATCTATCACTCATTAGTCGGAAGAATGGAACTGTTTCCGACTAAAACGAATCATTCGGACACACTTGCTTTCCTTAAACGCAGAGTTATAATGTGCAATGCAAAGGAATGGTTTATGAAAAAAGAAATGCGACAAAAAATAGAATTGTTAGAACAAAAAATGTCAAAATCCCCAAATTTAAACGGTAGTCGTTTTTTATACAGACGAGAAAAGATGATAAGATTCAAACTGCTTTTACAAAATATTTCACAAAAAACTTTGGCACAATATTTAAAAGTAACAGAAAGCTATGTTTCAAAACTCATAACCGGCGAACGCTATAACCAAGACTTTGAATTCTTCCTCGAACGTCATTTAGAAATTCATTATGGGTTTATTTAATATTATTCGATTCAAAATCATTTAATGTTGTTCCGTTGGATAGTTTCCATTCGATTCTGCCGTTGGTACTTCCACCTTTTACAATATCTGAAGCTGCTGATGGTGATTTAAAATAAATATCTTCTAATGTTTGAAAAACATCTTCAAACTCTTTAACCTTATTCGAGGAAACAATTTCTTGACGTTGTTTATATGTCGGAACTTTTGGATAACATTTAGCTATTTCTTTTTCAATATAAGAACCTTTTAATAATACATATCCATTATCGATTGAAATTAATTTAGCTTTCTTATCTTTATTATTTCGTTTTAAATGTAAATAAAAAATGTTTTTTGAAATTTCTTCCGTGATTTCTTCTTTTTTACCAGTATTAATAAAATCTATCAAACCAAGATTATTTAAAACAAATATTATTTTTTCTTTAAATCCGTCGGCTTTTGCTAAGTCAAACGATTGAAGTTTTCCATCTTTTTTAGTATTTGAATTACAACTATTATCAAGATTTATTGTTGTTAAATTTTCTTGAGCCAATTCTATAAAAGCTGCTTCAAGATATTTGACATGAGCTTTATTTAAATCCCCTTTTTTAGAAGTAAATACAATAAAATCTTCAAACCAATCTTTTTTCTTATCACAAGAATGGGTTTGGAATCTATTAGCAATATTTTCGGTTTCGCCTATATATAAGGTTTTATCCCCTGTTTGATTATTCGCCCCAATTAAAAAATATATTCCAGGTTGTTTTAATTGATCAATTTTTGAAAGAAGTGAGATATGTTTTCTTTTGCCAATAAAAGCAACTCCATCCAAATTAGAAACTTCCGCCATTTTTAAATTTTGGTATTCTTGCATAATTAAAAGCTGAATAAAATCATTTGCCATATTTCCACCTCATTGAAATATTATAGCAAAAACATGTGCTATAATTGGTTTATGCTAAAATTTTCATTAAAATTTCAAAATAGAATAATAAATCTTGAACAAGCTCTAGATTTTGTTGGCTTTGTTATCAAATTTATTGAAAATCATTTTAATTGTAATTTGGAAAGATATAGGATTACAATTGATGTTTTAAATAAACTTTGTTTAGCTATTAAAGGGATAAATGACCATAAACCTGAAAAATACAAGTGTAAAATTGCGATTGATGTTTTATCAGAAATTGCCGAATTACAAATTAAGAACGAAAAAGAATTAAAAAAAATCCGAGAATCTGCAGCTTTTTGCAAAATTGTACTCGATAGATGTAATAATTAAATTTCCTCAATATACCAAACAGAATTTGTGTGGCTGTTGAAATTATAACGGAGTTGAAAATAAAACCTTGACTCAATCATATTGTCATCAGGGTAGTTGTAGAAGGTTTTTGCGAGTTCAGTTTGACGAAAATTCTCAAATGCGGATTGGATTTCTTTAGCAAATTTATTACGGAATTCAGGATAGGTAATTTCTAACACTTCTCCGGTTCTTTTATTTTTCAATCTCATCATAGTCCTCCAACGGCGCAAGATTATCAAGCTCAATGTTGTATCGTTTTCCGTTTTTATCAACGCAAGTGGCGAAATTGACAATGTCATCTGTAAATTTATTTTTCCAAGTTTTGATTAGTAGTCCGATTTCTTGTGTTTTTAGGTTTAAAATCTTTGTTCCAAGTGCAATATCCATAGTAAAAATCCTTTCATTTACAATCACATTAATCGATTGCAAGTGAAAGAAAATCAACACTTTGTGTCAAAACAGAATCATTTCAACACAATATTTTTAAACACCTTTTAAACGACTTTTAAAACACGTTTAAACATTGTTTAAAAAAATAAATTATAATACGCAATCGTTTACAATCAAATGCATTTAAGATTTTTCATGGTAAGATAATTCTTATAGTGAGGTGTTCTATGGCATTAAAAATGGAAGTTCAAATTGATAATAATAAGATTTTTTCGCCATTAAGAGATAAGTGGCTTGTTTTGACTCCTGAAGAAATAGTTAGACAAAATTATATTTGCCGTTTAATAAATTTTTATGGATATACTCTTGAGCAAATGGACGAAGAATTAAAAGTAAATAATTCCCATCGAGGACAAGGAAAAGCCCGAGCAGATATTGTTATATGGAAATCAAAAGAAGATAAGCAAAAGAAAAAATCAGCATTTATTGTGATAGAATGCAAAGCTGAAACAGTTAAAATCAGACAAGAGGATTATTATCAAGGTGCAAATTATGCGGCTTGGTCTGGCGCGAATTTCTTTGTTACAACAAATGAAAAAGAAACTAAGTTTTTCAAAGTTGATAAAGAATCATTACCAAAAGATTTAGACGAAATCATAGACATACCAAATGCTTCAATTATTAATGATGAGAAAAAAATAAACAAATTGTTATCACAGACTAAGGCTTTTTCAAGAGATGAATTTGCTAAACTATTATTCAAATGTCATTGTATAATTAGAAATAATGATAAATTATCTCCAGAGGCTGCGTTTGATGAAATAAGTAAAATTTTATTTATGAAAATAAGATATGAACGTAACCCCGATGAAGATGTTTTATTTTCATTGGATAAATTTCAGCGAGATGAGAAAAATTACGAAAAAAATATCAAAAAACATTTAAGAGAAGAAGATCAAATTCCTTATATGCAATATCTTTTTAAAGGTACCAAGGATGAATTTGCAGAAGATAAATTATTTGATTCTTTTGAGACAATAAAAATTAAGCAATACAGTTTTGAGCAAATTGTTAAAGAATTGGAAAAATATAATTTGTCTGCAACCTCTGATGACGTTAAAGGTATCGCATTTGAACATTTTTTGGGTACAACTTTTAGAGGCGAATTGGGGCAATTCTTTACTCCAAGAACTATTGTTGACTTTATGGTTGAAGTACTGGACCCACAAGAGGGAGAAACTGTATGCGATCCGACTTGTGGCTCCGGAGGTTTTTTGATTAAATCTTTTGAATATATAAGAGATAAAATCGAAAAAGACGTTGAAGAAAATAAAAAATTATTGAAATCAAAATTATTTAATGATGAATATGAAAAAATGACAGAGGAACAACAATCTGAAGTTAATGAAAAATATAATGAAATTTTAAAGAAATTAAACTCAGATATTAATGTCCCTAATAAGGCATACTCAAAACAATCTGAAACCGAACGAAACAGAAGAATTTCAAAACTATCTTCAAGTTGTATTTATGGAACTGATGCAAATCCAAGAATGGCAAGAACATCAAAAATGAATATGATAATGCACGGTGATGGTCACGGTGGTGTTCATCATCACGATGGACTAATAAATATTAACGGGATTTTTGAAGGACGATTTGATGTTATATTAACAAATCCACCTTTCGGAGCGCGTGTTGAAAAAGATTACAAACTTAGTGAAACTGACAGATTTTATGATGATGAAAAATTAAAAGAATATGAGGAACGCTACGGAGAAGATTGCGTTAAACAAATTAATGAATTAAATAATGCTATAGATGAAGGTCAAAAAGTCCTAGATAGATTTGATTTAGGTAAAGTTAGTGGGCTTACAGAAGTGTTATTTATGGAAAGATGTTTAAATCTTCTTAAAAAAGGTGGAAGAATGGGAATAGTTCTTCCTGAAGGTGTTTTAAATAATTCAAACTTACAAAAAATTAGAGATTATTTTGAATCCAAGGCAAAAATTCTTTTAATCACTTCTATTCCGTCTGATGTGTTTATTGCCTCAGGTGCTACAATTAAACCTAGTTTATTGTTTTTCAAGAAATTTACAGAACAAGAAGAAAAACAATATGCTGAAATAAAAGCAAAAGTTGAAGAGGAAATAAATACAAAAGTTCAAAAAGAAATCGATACTTATTTTAAAACAGAAAAAGACAAAATTATTTTATTAAATTTACCTTCGAAAAAATCAATAGTTGCATTAAATGTATTAGAAAAACAATGTAAAAAACTTTTTGACAAAGAATTTTTAAAACAAATGGAAGCCATAGGAAAAGACAAAATTAAAGAATTATTTGACTATGAAATACCAATTGTGCAAGTTGAAAAAGCAGGTATTACAACAACCGGCGGACAATGCGAGAATGAACTTGTTGACGTCGCAAAGGAATTCAAAATATACCGAAAAGAAAAGAATTTGTGGGAAGATAATAGCGTAAATGTTTCTTATAAATTACAAGATAATAATTTGTTACGCATTATAAATAATGAGGAACAAATTATTAATGAATAATGCAGAATTTTCATATTTAAATTTTATAAATTTTTCATTCTTATCACTTTGGGATTATAAGCGATACGCTTCAAATTCCATTATTTCAAATCATAATATTGTAAAATTGTCAGATTATATAGTAGAAGAAAGTCAAAAAATAAAGCCTTTTGACTTTCCAAATGAAAAATTTGAAATTTTAGGTGTTAATAATAAAACAGGTTTATTTGATGCATATGTTGAAGAAGGTTCTAAAATCAATCAACCGTACAAAATTGTAAAAAATGGTTTTCTCGCATATAATCCATATCGTATAAATGTTGGTTCTATTGGTTTAAAAACTAAAGAACAAAAATATAAATATATAAGCCCTGCTTATGTTGTATTTAGTTGTAAAAAAGATTTATTGCCAGAATTTTTATATATTTTATTCACAACAAATAAATTTAATGAACTAATTCGTGAAAATACAACGGGTTCAGTCAGACAAACTCTTTCATTTACTTCGATGGGGAATATTATGTTTCCTCTACCTTCATTATCAAAACAACAAGAAATTGTTGATAAGTATAATGAAAAAATAAAATTAGCTAAAAAACAAGAACAGCAAGCAAAACAACTTGAAGATGATATAGAAAAGTATTTACAAAACGAACTTGGGTTAAAAATAGTTAATAATTGTTTTGAAAAAAATAATATATGGAGTATTTGCAAATTATCACAATTAAACAGATGGGATATTTATAATAATACAAGTTCTCTTTCCTCTCAAAAATATAAAATATCAAAATTTAAAGATATAGTAGTTGGTAAGCCGATGTATGGAGCCGGAGAAAAAGGCGTAAAAATAAAAACAGATGTTCGTTATATAAGAATTACCGATATAAATGAAGATGGTTCTTTAAACAATGATATTGTTTCTGCAGAAAAAGTTGATTCTAAATATTTATTAAAAGACAATGATTTTTTAATAGCTCGATCAGGAAATACTGTTGGAAAAACTTTTTTATATAAAAATATTTTAGGGAAATGCATGTATGCGGGCTATTTAATAAAATTTAATCTTGATATAGCAAAGGTAATACCTGAATATATTTTATATTATTCAAAATCAAAAGCATATAAAACTTGGATTTCATCAAATCAAAGAGCAAATGCTCAACCAAATATAAACAGTAATGAATATTTAGAGAGTCCAATGGTTATTCCGCCCATAGAAATACAAAATAAAATAGTAGAACATATAGCTTTGATACAAGATAAGATAAAATGCCTTAATAAACAGGTCGAAAATAGTCGCACACTTGCACAACAAGAATTCGAAAAGGAATTGTTTGAATAATGGATTTTAAAACTATATTTTTAGATTATTTTAAAAAACAATTTTTAGCAAATTTACCAATAAACATTGATGAAATGAAAGAAATGTCGCATGGATATGAAAAACAAGCCGACAATGCTCTTGAAGAACTATTTAAGGAAGAATTGATTACAGGTACTCAAGAACTTAATGTTTTTAGTCCGGGAATCAAATTAGAAAATCACAAAACAATTGAATTGACAGAAAAGGGAATAAAAGAAGTAGAAAAAAAGCTTACAGATAATAATTCAATAAAAAATAGTATCGAAGAAAATGAAAAAATATTAACAGTGGAAGATTTGATTAAAAAAGCTCCTAAAAATTTGACTATTGAAGAAAAATATAATCAGATTAAAAAAGAAATATTAATATTCTTTTATGAATTATCGCAAGAGCCATGCCTTTTATTTGATCATAAAAGTAAGCCCTACACTTTATATACAGTTAGAGGAAAGATTAGGGAAATTGAATCAAAATATATTCCAAATTCTGGATATCATTTGGAATATGTTATTAATCAGGAGCTTTTTAAAAACGAATTGACAACATATCGTTATGGAACGAAATATGTAAATGAAAATGAAAAAATTGGTATTAAAAATTTTATTACAGAAAACGGAATAAAATATCTTGAAGAAAATTATTCATATTGTCCAAACAAACCACTTAAGGATCTCTCTGACCAAGAACTTGTCAATACTTATGGTAATGTCGTACCAAGGTTATCTTCTGCTTTGCTAAAACTTGCAATTCATCCTGAATTATATTCACAAAATATAGTAAAACAAATTAATTTAATTAATAATGCTCAAAAAATTACGGGGTTAAATTCAGTTGCATTAAAAATAGCTCAACAATTATCAGGTTCCGCAACAGCAAATCTTATGTGTGATTCTGCTGCTGGCAAATTGGCTCAACTATTAACTGGGGTTCCAAGTGTTAAAGCTTGGCAAAATTTTATAAATACAAATTCTGTTGCTTTAAATAATTCTCAAATTGGTTTTAATGCCATTAATACTATAAATCCGGCAATCGTAAAAGCTACTCAAAATGCTACTCACTCAATGAACACTGCCCTTGTAGATGCATTTCAGCAATCAACCAAAGCTCTTAATGCCATTAATTCAGACCAAGAAGAAATAACTGCTGAGCAAAATGATGAAAAAACATATACATTTGAAGGTATATTAGGTCAAAATTGTGGAGAAATAGAATTACCAAGTGGAGAAGATTTAAAAAGAATCAAAATTAAAGGCTATAAAGTAAAAGACGGTATTAAAGTTTTAAGAGGATTTGTAGATGCTTCTAAGTTAGCTGATTTTTCAAAAGCTGATGAAAATTATCAAAGAGATAAACAGCCGAAACATTTAAAAGCATTAGAATCATTTGTTAATAGCATGAAAACTTCTGCAAAATATTTACCGGAAGTTACTTTAGTTGCCCGAGGATACCAAAAATTTGAACCTATAAAATTATCTGGCACTTTTACAGAAACACAACAAGGTGAAATTGATAATTTGGAGCATTGGCAACTTACAGTAAACAAAAATCAACTATATAGAATTGACGGTAATCATAGATTAGAAGCAACAAAAGATAAAAAGATTTATATACCATTTTCTATAATCGTTTGGGAAAAATCTGATATTAATGTAGATGACGAAGCATTTTTGTTTTATTTTTTGAATAGTAAAGCTAAAAAACTAACTACTGAAGAAAATTTAAAAGGGCTAGTTGATGCTAATACTTGGGAGAATCATGAATTAGAAAAAGCAAATGTTTTATTGCCATATATTCGTCATTTTAGAAAAGAATTCGAAAGCCACAAACTTTTCAAAAAAGAATATTATAAAAATAGCCAAAACAAAGAAAATGCAAAAACTCAAATTCTAAATATTTTAGAAATTATTTTAAAAGAGGAACAACGAACTAACGAACAACAAGAAAACTTGTCTTTTGGAAAAGAAAAATTTGAAGCATTTTTAACTGGTACTCAAGAAATATTATCTCAGAAGGATAGATTTAAATACTTGCGAGAAAAGTTTAGATGTTTCCCTCAATTTGTGTTTTATTCTTTATATAAAGAAAATGGTAATATTGAAAATGCAATTAATTTTTTATCTAATGCTAATTCTTTAACAGAATATTTTCAACATGACTCAAACTCATTTAATTCTGCCGATAAAATGTATGATAATTTAATAAAACTATAGAATCTATTATTGATGAATTAAAGCAAGAAAATGACGTTTTAAATGGTAAATTATGTTTATATCCGATAATGACTTATAAAGCAGAGAGTACTGATATCTTATCAAATATGGATAAACAAATAAATGAATGTGATATATTTATAGCTGATATTTCCGAACATAGAAAATTAAATGTTAATCCAAATGTAATGTTTGAACTTGGTAGGGCTTTTGGTAAAAGTAAAGTTTTACTTATTAAAAATAAAGATAATTCATTAGACAAAACACCTTTTGATATTAAACATTTTGATATTATTCAAATTGATTACGGAATGGGTTTTGATGAATCAATGAAAACAAATTTAAAACCAAGAATTTTAGAAATTACAAAAAAATTGATAGGATTTTGCTAATATTTCTTCCGACTAACATGTCAGCACAAGGCAGACAAGCTCCGCCGACTCGTTCCTCGTCGCTTCGTTTTGTCAAACTCGTGATACTTTCTGTCAAACTCCCTGACACATCGTAAACGTTTTAAGATTTGTTTTGGTGTTGTATTGTTAGAACTCATTATACTGCGAAGAATGCTTGTTATAACACCAAAAGAGACGACCTAAGTCGTCTCTTTTGAAATGGTGGGCGTTGAGAGGCTCGAACTCCCGACATCTTCCTTGTAAGGGAAGCGCTCTACCAACTGAGCTAAACGCCCACACCATTTATTTAATTTTCATTTTCTGACCCAGTTGGCAGAGCTATATCTGTTCTACCGTGAGGCTCAACCTCACTGGGGCAACTGAGCTAAACGCCCACACCATTTATTTAATTTTCATTTTCTGACCCAGTTGGTAGAGCAATATCTATTCTACCTTGAGGCTCAACCTCACTGGAGCAACTGAGCTATACGCCCAAGCCACTTTATTCATTTTTTACATTTATTATATTACAGGATAAATTTTTTAAGTCAATAGTTTAAACAAATACTTTCTTCATACATTCAACTAAATAATCTATTTCTGTTTTTTGAATTACCAATGGAGGAGCAACTCTTATGGTATTTTCATGTGTTTCTTTTACTAAAATACCATATTTTTTAAATAACAACTCACAGAATGGACGAGCTTTTTCATTGAGCTCAATCCCAACAAATAGCCCGATACCTCTTATTTCTTTAATTTTAGGCGAATTAATTTTATTTAATTGTTCCATCAAATAAGCACCTGACTCAGCGGATTTTTCGCACAATTTTTCATCAATGATAACATCCAAAGCACTGATTGCTATCGCACAAGCTAAAGGATTTCCACCAAAAGTTGAACCGTGTTCTCCAGGGTTAAAAACGCCTAAGATTTCTTTGTTTGCAAGGACTGCTGATACCGGATAAAAGCCGCCCGATAAAGCTTTCCCGACAGTAACCATATCTGGTCGAATATTTTCGTGTTCAAAGGCAAACATTTTTCCTGTTCTGCCAAATCCGGTTTGAATTTCATCTAAAATCATGAGGATATTATTTTCATCACAGATTTGACGAATATCCTTCAAATAACCCTTTGGCGGAATTTTTATGCCCGCTTCACCTTGGATTGGCTCAAGCATAACCGCTATGGTGTTTGGATTTACCGCATTTTTAATTTCTTCAATATCGCCATATTTAACAACAACAAAACCGTCTGTATAAGGCCCGAAACATTTTTTCGAATCTTCATCTGTTGTGAAACTTATGATTGTAGTTGTTCTTCCGTGGAAATTTTCAGAACACACAATAATTTCGGCTTTATTTTCCGGAACTTTTTTGAGAGTATATCCCCATTTTCTTGCAGCCTTTATAGCAGTTTCTACGGCTTCGGCACCACTATTCATTGGCAAAACTTTTTGATAGCCTGTTATAGTGCAAATTTTTTCGTAGAATAAAGGTAATTTATCATTTCTAAAAGCTCTTGAAGTTAGAGTGACTTTGTTTGCTTGTTCAAGCATGGCTTGGAGGATTTTGGGATGTTTATGACCTTGATTAACTGCAGAATAGGCACTTAAGCAATCCAAATATTTTTTGCCTTCAACGTCGTAAAGCCAGACTCCGTCAGCTTTTTCGACAACTACGTCAAGCGGTTTGTAATTTTTTGCACCGTATTTGTCTTCCAAATCAATATAAAATTGTGCAGATTTTTTAACCGCCATAGAGTCTCCTTTTCATCAAATTTTCAACGTCAAGCATTTTGCGGCACCGCCAGCTTTCATATACTCGGACAAATCTGTTTGAATATGTTTAAAGCCTTTATTTGCTAAAAGCTTGTCAAATCTTTCTGTTGTCAAATTAGTAACCACTGTATCACCAATATTTACGGCATTACAAGTAAAATAAGCAGCTTCTTCTTCATTTACAATAATTCTTTTTTCTTCTGGCACATTTGCCTCGATAACCTTGTTTCCATACTCATCAAAAGCACCTGGAAAATATATTACATATCCGTCAGTTAAAGGACAAAAACAAGTATCTAAGTGGTAGAAATTTTTGTTTACGAGCTCAAGAGAGAGCACCTCAATGCCAAATAAATCTGATATGTATGTATGAGCAGCAATGTCTGTTCTAGGAACATAACCGGAAAAGAGCACATCGCCTAAATAAAGAGCATCGCCAGCCCCTTCAAAAGCCATATTTTCAGGCATCATATGCACTTCGTAGCCGTTTTCAAAAAACCACTCTGCGAAATATCTTTCCTCGGGAGCTCTTTGCGGATACTTAAACTTTGCAATTAAAGCTTTGTTTCCGTGCATAAGAGCTGCATTTGCAGTAAAGACCATATCAGGGACATCTTCTTTTGGCACAACGAGTTTTACATCAGCTTTCAAATCATCTTTCAAAATGGAATAGAGATTATTCCATTGAGAGAGTGCAAGCTTGTTGTCAGCTTGCACATTCACGTTCATCCAGGGATTGATTTCATACTTAATACCGTAATGTTTTGGAGCACACATCAAAATTTTATCAGTCATTTAGATTTCAAAAGCTCCTTGTTTTTCAGATATTTCTATAGCTCTTTCAAGAGCGGCTTCATTTGGTGCGTCAATTAAAAAAGTTGCCTCTGAAACGTCTTTCCTACGAGAACCTATTTTCACATCGATTGTGTAACACTCTACACCTGTTTCAGCTAGTTGATCTAAAAGCTTTGACAATACAAGAGAATCAATTATATGACCTCTAAGTTTTAATTCTTTTTTCATTTGCTTAATTCCATTTTCTTCTCACCATAAATAAAAAAATGACGTTTCAGATTTTTATGGCAACTTGTGTAAAATTAACGACTTTTTCATTTTAAATCTTTTTTTTCATCTGTCAAAGTTAAGCTATTTAAGGATTTTCAAAAAAAGAAGAAAAAACCAAACAAAACGAAGATTTGACATTACTATTTAAAAATTTTTTACATTGATTTTATAAAAATTCAAAAAATAAAATAAAAAAAACAAAAAAACTTTTATTAAAAAATTCATATTTACAAAATTTAACATACCATTGCCGGTAAATTTAAAGAACAAAAACAAAAGGTGCCCAAAAGGCACCTTTAAAAGATAATGGGGTAGTTTTAGTTATTGAAAATATCTTTTTAATAAACCATCGAAAGCCGCACCGTGTCTTGCTTCATCTTTGCACATTTCATGGACAGTATCGTGGATTGCATCATAGCCCAATTCTTTAGCACGTTTAGCGATTTTAAGTTTTGCTTCACAAGCTCCGCCTTCAGCAGCGACACGCATTTCAAGATTTTTCTTGGTAGAATCTGTAACGACATCGCCCAACAATTCACCGAATTTTGCAGCATGTTCAGCTTCTTCAAAGGCAATTCTTTTGTAGGCTTCAGCGACTTCAGGGAAGCCTTCTCTGTCAGCTTGGCGGGACATAGCCAAATACATACCGACTTCAGAGCATTCACCTGCGAAGTGGTCTTTTAGTCCTTGTAAGACTTCTGCATCAACGTCTTTTGCAACACCGATTCTATGTTCATCAGCCCACCCTGTAGCAGCAGCAGGGGCATCTTCTTTTATAAATTTTTCACCCGGAACTCCACATAACGGGCATCTAGCCGGAGGGTTTTCACCTTCATATACGTAACCACAAGCAGGACATGTAAATTTTGCCATAATAACCTCTTTTCTAAATCTGATTGTATTTTCAAAGATTTTTTCAAATCCATAAATACATAATAGCAGATTTTTTTCACTTGTAAAGTGCTTTTTGAGAAAAAATAGTATTTATTCTCAATTTACGTTACAAATGTTTACACGCTTTTTTTGGCAATAATTACTCTAGCAATTTTATCCAAATCATTTTTTAATGAAATATTTGAAAAGCCATAATCTTCCAACAACAATTCAACGGAAGCCGCCTGACCTATACCAAGTTCAAAAGCAATATTACCGCCATCTTTCAGATATTTTGAAGCTTCTTTAATGATTCTTTCATAAACCCCCAAACCGTTGTTTTCAGCAAATAAAGCTGATTGTGGCTCAAATTTTCTAACCTCAATTTGCAAATTTTCTAACTCAGAGAAAGGTATGTATGGTGGATTTGATACAATCAAATCAAATTTTCCTTGTATGTTTTGAAATAAATCAGATTCAATAAAATCAACTTGGACTTTATGTTTTTCAGCATTTTTAACAGCAACTTTTAATGCACCGGAAGAAATATCACAGGAAATAACTTTGGCTGCCGTATTTTTTGCAATTTCGATTGCAATACACCCTGTCCCCGAGCCTATATCTAAAACCTCTGGCTCTGATAAATCTTCTAAAATATCAATTGATTTTCGGACCAAAATCTCCGTTTCGGGTCTGGGGATTAAAGTATTTTTATCAACAAAAAACAAATCTCCCATAAAAAAAGCTTTGCCTGCAAGTTGTTGTATAGGTTTTCGGGTTTCAAGCCGTTCGGATACTAAAGATTCAATATGTGTAAAATATTTTTTATCAACTTGACGCCCCATGACAGAATCTTGAGGATAAAAACCAGCCACGACTTCCAAAAGGAAATCGACTTCCGACTGAGCCTCATAGGCATCAAATCCTGCTTCAAGATATAAATTTATTAATTTTTTTCTAAACATCTGTAAACATCCTGTTCGTGCTCATCAATGATAGCACTAATCATGTTTTTAAGGTCAAGTTTCGAAAGATTTTCCACCGAAGCCATATCAAGCTTATATTTTTTGCACAAAGATTTGTAATAACTTAATTGCTTAGGACTAGGAGGTTCCTTAGACCAATGGAAATCTCTCGCCTTTTTTCTTTGCTCTTTCATATACAATTTTTGTTTTTCGATATACGGTTTTTGCTTTTCTTTGAGCTCAATTTCTTTTTTATACTGACTAATTAAGAATTTTATTTGTTTTATAAAGTCCTCGGACTCAAATTGAGGAATAATCCACCCAAAATGAGGATTTCCGACCTGTGAATAATACATTTCATCATCATAAAATTCAGAAAAGACCTCATCTGTTGAAAGTGAAGCATTTTTCCTCGTAAAATTTTTTATAAATGAAATCAACGAAGCCTTTTGATTTTTAGACAAATCCAAAAAAAGCTTAGTTTTTTGTATAAACATTATCGAAATAAATCTCTTAAACTAA
Source organism: Candidatus Gastranaerophilales bacterium (assembly GCA_028693235.1). Lineage (NCBI taxonomy): Bacteria > Bacillati > Candidatus Melainabacteria > Candidatus Gastranaerophilales > Candidatus Gastranaerophilales bacterium. The sequence goes on along the minus strand of JAQUVW010000002.1, from coordinate 275,135 downwards.
ATTTTTCATGAGTTTTTTTGTTATTAATAATACATTTTTTCAAAATAGGGTTTGAATGGAACTCAGATGATTTTTTTGGCACAACATCATTGCCTGATGAGGTATCAGCATCAGGGAGAAACGGTTTAATGTCAATTATAGTCTTATTTTCGTCCATAAATCTATTTTACATCTTTTCTAATAAAAAAGCTATCAGCTTGCATATATATAAAGTAAAAAACATTTTAAAAATTTACCATTGCAAGAAAACGAAATAGGTATTAGGATATAGAAGTAGCCCAATATCACCGAAATATCAAATTTAATGAAAAGAAAAATATTATATTATTGTTTTTTGGCAGTAGCAACGATTATAACAATATTGTTGATACATTTTCCATTCGACAAAGTAAAAGAACCTGTTTTAAAGAAAACAAGCAAAATTATCAACGAACAAAAAGTAGAGCCCAAAAGGCTATTTTTAGACGCATGGAGAACCGCAAAAAACCAATATGTAGACCCCAAGATGAACACCCAAGACTGGTCACGCTGGAAAAAACGCTATGAAAACGAGATTGAAACAGAAGATGATGCCTATGTTGCCATCAACTCAATGTTGCAAAGTCTTGACGACCCTTATACAAGATTTATGAATATGTCAGAAGCCAATGACCAAAATGTAGCCATCGACTCAAATATATCAGGAATCGGTGCCAGCATTATGCAAATTGCAGGCAAATTCGTAATATATAACGTCATATCAGGTTCTCCTGCTAAAAAGTACGACCTTCAAATCGGAGATATAATCGAAAAAATTAACGACACTGAAATAAGTAACCTTTCAATTGACAATGTCGTATCAAAAATACGAGGCAAAAAAGGTTCTTACGTAAAACTTTCAATAAAAAGAAACAATAAAATACTAACCAAAATTATATGCAGGGATATTGTTACTCTAAAAAATGTCCAATATAAAAAGATAAAAGATATCGGATATATTCAGGTAGGAAGTTTCATAGGAAAAACGACCCCTCAAGAGTTTGAAGAAGCAATAATGCAAACTCAAAACACAAAAGGAATAATTATCGACCTTAGAGGCGACTCAGGCGGTTTATTTGACAACGCAATACTTATGTCGGATATGATTATCACCCAAGGTGAAATACTCAATGTGGTTTACAGGAACGGCTTTAGAAACCCGATTTTAGCTCACGACACAGCAATTTTCAGAGATAAACCTATTGTAGTTTTAATAAATAGAGGAACTGCGAGCTCAGCAGAAATTTTTGCAGGAACACTGAGAGATAACAAAAAAGCGATTTTGGTCGGAACAAGAAGCTATGGAAAAAACTCCGTCCAAGAGATTATTCCAATGCCTAATCACACAGGGATGAACATTACGATTGCAAAATATTATATCCCCTCCGGTGAAGATATTCATAACGTCGGCATAAAACCAGACTACGAAATATACTATACACAACAAGATTACCTGAATAATCGAGATACCCAGCTAATAAAAGCCATAGAGATTCTTAACAATATAACAGGCGGAAAATAAACTTATTCAGCATTGCAGATGGATAAACTAAAGACAGTCAAAAAGATGTCATTCTGAAGCGTGAACTATTAGAGATGCTAAAACCAAACAGCACTTGCTTCGGCATGGCTGGAGTTTTAGGTGATAAAGCAAGCTTGTTGACTTCACTTTTGGCACAACAATGAAGTCTTTGTCATTGCGAACGAATGTAAAGCAATACAGTCCTTAGATTGGACTAAAGCCCAGCGAAATTCCCCACCTCGCAAATCATGCTCAAAACGTGTCAAACCAACACTTTTAGCCCACTTTGTTTTTATAAAGATATGTAACATTACTACGTTTATAGTATGATTTTTAAGAAACTTTTTTTGAAAAAATGGTATAATAAAAGTGTAAGGCAAATTTGTTGCACTACCGAAGTAATACACCCTCAAAAAGATACAAGACAAATTCCTCACGCGTTAGACATAAGCGAAAGGGACATATGGACAAAGTTCAATTTCACAATGACCTTGCGAGGTTGCTTGAGATTCTACCCCCGAAGATTACCGCCTGTATGAAAAACACAAATCAGGACGATATCATCGAACTGGTGTTGGATTTGGGGAGAGTTGGAGAAGTCCGTCACGCTGACGGCAAAACAGAGTTTTTAGGGCATGATTATATTTCAGAGGGCGACCTTGAATATATAACATCGAAAATTCCGCCCTTTACGCATGACAACCGCTCGGGACTTGCAGGCACCTTGCACAGAATAAGTGCAATTAAAAATAGACAGGGAAAAGTCGTAGGGCTCACATGCAGGATTGGTAGAGTTGTTACGGGTACTATTTCTTGCATAAAAGATATCGTTTTACAAAATAAAAGCATTTTGTTCTTGGGACGCCCTGGAGTTGGGAAAACTACAAAATTGAGAGAAATATCAAGACTTGTATCAGATGAACTCGGCAAAAGAGTCGTCATTGTAGATACATCCAATGAAATCGCAGGCGACGGCGACACTCCGCATCCGGCTATCGGAAGAGCCAGAAGAATGCAAGTTCCACAACCTGAATTTCAAAAAGACATAATGATAGAAGCTGTTGAAAACCATACCCCCGAAGTCATTGTTGTCGATGAAATCGGTACTGAAGCAGAAGCTCAAGCTGCAAGAACAATCGCTGAGCGTGGCGTTATGCTCATCGGAACAGCTCACGGAAATACTCTTGAAAACCTCATCAAAAACCCTGTTTTATCAGATTTGGTCGGAAGTATAAGCTCTGTAACTTTAGGCGACGACGAGGCAAAAAGAAGAGGCTCTCAAAAAACTGTTCTTGAAAGAGAAAAACAACCGACTTTTGATGTTGTTATTGAAATTATTGACAGAAACACCCTTGCAGTTTACAAAAATACCGCAGAAGCAGTTGATTACATACTTAGAGGCTGGCCAATTCGACCCGACATAAGAAAAGTCGATGAAAATTATCAAGACACCAAAAAACCAACTCTTGTTCAGGAAATCAATAAACTTGATGAAAAAGTTGAAAAAGCAAACGAAAGCTTAAAATTCAGCTTCTCTCGTCAAGAATATGTCAACGAAGTTAAAGATTTCAAAAAAATATACATTTATGCAGTCAGCAAAACAGTTGTAGACAAAGCTATTGAACGTCTTGACCTGCATGCTGAAATAACAAAAAACATTGAAGATGCTGACGTTGTGATTGCACATAAAGCTTTTGCAAAAGGCGGAACAAAGATTTTGAGTATTGCAAATGATTATCGATTACCGATTTATTACGTCCGCTCAAATTCAATGGCTCAAGTACAAAAAATACTAAAAGAAGCTTTGCATATTGAAGAAGCTGCAAACACGCTTCAAGGCTATTATGACGAGGCTGAAAAGGCACTTGATGAGGCTAAAAATGCAATTCAAAAAATATTATCTGGTGCTAAAGATGTTGAACTTCAACCACAAAATCAACAAATCAGAAAATTACAGCACGAGCTTGTTGAGCAACACAATCTAGCTAGCGTCAGTATTGGCGAGGGTTCAGCACGCCGTCTAAGAATTGTCGGCGGTAGCGAATACAAAAACGCAGGCTAGTGCCAGAGCCGATATAGCCAACGCACACAAGACTTTGAGGTCACTTTGTCAAAAGAGTGACCTCTTCTACACCTTACTTGACCGCTGTAAAGCTATGCTATCAGTATCTATACAGAATAGTTGTCATAAAAATTTTATATTTAATTATTTTTTGAAAAAAACAGTAAATTTAAAAGAAGCAATAACTTTAAAATTCTTGTCGGTTACATTTTTATAACAATTAGAATGCTTTTGTTTTTTATAACGACAAATTCTTCAAATATTTCTAGTTATTTAATTAAATTATTTAACCACAAACTTTGCATTTACAATAACTGACCTTTGAACAATCTAAATCATTAACAACTCCACCTGTTGGTCCGCTCTGCGGACGCACAGGATTTTGGAGATAAAACACATATCCGCCGTCTTGAGGAGTTTCTGCATCATCAGTAGTTTTGTTAGGCGGTCTTTCCCCATTAACATCAACAACTACAGTATCATCACCTCTAGAGCCAAAAGCCATACCGTCCTTGAGAAACATCACGTTATCACCGTCAATGTATTCCGAATAAACATTCGCAGATGTTTCATAGGAATCTTTAACAGCAACAATATCAAGGTATTTAGAATAAAAATTATCATAATAACAGCTAAAATTAAAATAAGATCCACATTGGTCTTCCAAATCTTCATTGTTTGTCCAGTATCGGCATAATAGTGTTGTGCCGCCTGTGACAGAACTGAATATGCTTTTTTAGCACCAACACGATATTCTTGTTGGTTAGTTTTATTCAACAATGACGGAATAGTTATCGCAGCAATAACACCTATAATAACTAAAGTAATTAAAACTTCCGCAAGCGTAAAAGCTTTTTTCTTCATAACTATATTCCCAAAAAATAAATTACACATAATATATGATATCATATCTGATTTTGCTAAACAAGTGATAAAAGTAATGATATATATTTCAAATTTTTCTATTCTTGTAATATAATATATTGTATAATGCGAGTTTAAGAGGGCGAAAAGTGTCTATTACATTAGAAAAAATACAAGGTTTAATTGCAGGTGACGGAGAATTACCTGTGCAACTTGCTGAAAATGCCAAGAAAAACGGCTTTCAAGTAATTGCAATTTCTCTTTCATCAGATAACAGAAACGATTTAAAAAAACATTGCGAAAAAGTCTACAGTTTTGGCCCCGGTGAAATCGGCAAAATAAGAGAAGCTCTTGTTGCAGAAAATGTTAAACAATTAACTTTTATAGGCAAAGTTCACAAGGGTTTAGTTTTAAAAAGACCTAAATTTGATTCAAGAGCAATAGAATTATTAAAACAAGCAAAAAGACTCAACGATGACGCGGTAATGATGCTTGCTGTTCAAGAATTGGAATCTGTAGGGATAACAGTTCTCGACCAAACATTGTTTATAAAAAACTTAATGGTTCCAACTGGCGTTCTCGGAAAAACTCGTCCTTCTGAATCTCAAATAGAAGATGTAAATTACGGTTTTTGGCTCGCTAAAGAAATGGGCAAAGTCGATGTGGGACAATCCGTTGTAATTAAAGACAAAATGGTTATGGCTGTTGAAGCAATAGAAGGCACAGATAAATGTATCGAACGTGGTGCAAAATATGCAAAAAAAGGTGCCGTCATCGTTAAAGTGGCAAAGCCATCTCAGGATAAAAGGTTCGACATTCCCGCTTTCGGATTAAGAACACTTAAAATGATGAAAAAATGCGGTGCAAATCTTATCGCCGTTGAAGCGGGTGAAACGATAATTGTTGACCAACAAAAAACAATTGAATTTGCCGATAAAAATAACATTGTGGTTATGGCGGTATGAAAAAACTTTTTATAATTACAGGAGAACACTCAGGCGACAAACACGCAGCTAATGTAGTTAAAGAAATTCAAAAATCAGGTCAATATATAGAAATTCAAGCTGTGGGAGGCAAAAACCTATCCGATACCGGCATAAAATTATTTGCAGACCATTCAAAAATGTCTGCCGTCGGTTTGGGATTTAAAATAATAATTGACCACATTATGCTCGGCAAAAGAATTGTTGACTATTTAAAAAATGACTTCAAGCCTGATATGGTACTGCTTGTAGATTATGGCGGTTTCAACCTTAGCATCGCAAAAGTACTGAAAAAACTCGATATCAAAGTATATTATTATATTCCGCCTCAAATTTGGGCATCTAGAAAATGGCGTCTTAACACTGTCAAAAAATATATCGATAAAGTAATCACTATTTTTCCTTTTGAAAATAAAATGTACAAAGATGCAGGAGTCGATGTTGAATTTTCAGGGCATCCTCTTTTAGAAGAAGTACCTCCAAAAGCTAACAAAGACGCTTTCTTTGATGAATTCGACTTAGACAAAAACAAAAAACTTGTATCCATCTTCCCCGGCTCAAGAAGTTTTGAAATCAAAGAACTTTTAAAAATTTTCGTCAAAGCTTCTGACATAATAAAAAAAGAAGACGACAACGTCCAATTCGTCATCTGTCAAGCTCCGACAATTAAAGATGATTGGTTTAAAGACAAAATCCCTTCTGATATAAAAATTATTAAAAACAAAAATTATGAACTTTTGTCAATTTCTGACGCTCTAATGTTAGCATCAGGAACTGTTGCTCTTGAAGCAGCCTTATACGAAACGCCTATGATTATTAGCTATAGAGGACCTTGGCTATTTTACTTAATCTATCTTTTGGTTCGCTGTATAAAAATGGTATCGCTTCCGAATATAATCATGGACGACAAAATAATACCTGAATTAATTCAAAGCAACGCAAAACCAGTCATAATAGCTAACCACATACTTAACATTCTCCATGATGCAGGCTATCGCAATAACATGGTCACTTCATTAAAAAATGTTAAAGAAAAACTTTCGGAAGAAAACTCGGCTAAAAAAACTTCAACTATCATACTAAATAATATATAAATACTGCGTTTCGATGTTACATCATCTTTCTATAAGATAATATTATTATAAAAAACATGTAAAATTTTCTTTAGAAATAGCAATTTTTCGTGACAAAATGCCTTATAATGAATGAAGGTTCAAGAAAGATTTTAGTGTGAAACAAGAAAATCATATAAATAATGTTAATAAGGAGAAGGATTCCAACCTCCAAACACCGAATATATCAAACCCAATTAACCAAACGGGGTTAATTGCAAAGATTAATTCGCTGAACACCAGAGCCACTTCAAACAGGCTCTATGGCGGTTACAATCAGTATGTCGAAAAACCATCTTTGACAATTAATTATGCTGAACTTCTCAAATATATGAACGAAGTTATGCTCAATAAGCATAATATTAATGAACTTTTTTATTCTTTCCACAACCTTGTAACAAATAAGCTTAATTGCTCATTCACCTCTTTAGGTATTATTAACCCGCAATCTAACTGCATGAATATCAAATTAATCGATAAAATCGGCAGCATATACTCCTCAAGAGTATTTTTGAGCGACACAAATAACGAAATTGTAAAATCAATAACAGAAAATAAAATCTCAACTCACAACGATAACGAATTTCTAAAAATCCCTTACCTTGCAAATTCACCTGCAATCGTTCTTCCTATTACCAGTTTTGGTGAGAATATCGGCGTTTCAATTATCGGGGATTATGAAATTGACAGTCATATAGATATCTACAGACTAATTTCAAACTATTACGGACTGTTTATTGCAAACTTTGACCTCAAAGAAAAAGCTACTCAAAGTGCTAATATCGACACTTTAACAGGCTTATACTCACACAGAAAGTTCCAAGAATTGTTAGCAAAAGAACTCTCTGACACTAAAGAAACCGAAAAAAGCGTTTCTATTGTAATCTTTGATGTAAACAATATTTCTCAAATAAATCGGGAATTCGGGCACGCTAAAGGCGATGAAATTATCAAAATGGTCGCAACCAAAATTAGTCAAAATATCAAAAAACAAGATTTCGCAGGAAGATACGGCGGCGACGAAATTGCTGTTGTTTTGCCTGATATGAATACCGAAGAAGCTAAATACCTTGCTGAATATTTGACCTACACTTTATCTTGTTGCTTAATTGACAACGTAGGTCCAATCAAAGTCTCCGTTGGGGTAGCGACTTTCCCTGAAGCCTCTATCGACCAAGAAAAACTTTTAATCCTCGCTGAACAAGCTATGTACATCTCCAAAAGCAAAGGATACAAAAACGGCATTTCAACTATTGTAAGTTCTCAAGATTATGACTTCTGGGAGGACATGGCATTGAACTCTTTCGCTTCTGTACTTGCTAAACGTCACTCTCAAATCGGCATAAACTTCGAAGAAGAACTTGTAACAAAATTCCAAAATGAAGAAATTATTTCTCAAAACCACTTGATTGATGTTGTAACTTCTCTTGCGAGTGCAATCGATGCTAAAGATGAATACACAAAAGGTCACTCAACATCTGTTTCCAGATATGCTGTCGCTTTAGCCAGAGCAATCAATCTGCCTGAAAAAGAAGTTGAACGCATTAAACTCGGAGCACTTCTTCATGACGTCGGCAAAATCGGTATCCCTGAAAACGTCCTTAAAAAACCAACAAAATTGAGCGACGAAGAATGGGAAATCATGAAACAACACCCGACTATAGGTGCTGAAAAAGTTCTACAACCTAACCCATCTTTACACGACCTTATCCCAATCGTAAAATATCACCACGAACATTGGGACGGTAGCGGTTATCCAAACAGACTAAAAGAAACTGAAATTCCTTTAGCAGCAAGAATCGTCGCTGTAGCAGATGCTTACCACGCCTTAATAAGTGACAGACCTTACAGAAAAGGACTTGGGAACGACAAAGCTTGCGAAATATTGACCGTAGGTGCAGGCGTACAATGGGATGAAGAACTTGTCAGACAGTTTGTCGCTATCGCTCCATCTTTGGCTACTATGATTTAGCTTTCAGCGTCATTTATTTTCTTGTGGTAATAATTTATCGTCTTTGATAAGTTAAGTCTTTTTGCCTTTTTTTTAAAAATTTTGGATTTATACACTCCAAGAGTTGCCAGCAAATATTTAAAACTTACAGACAAGACTCCTAAGCCGTATTTACAAGAACGCATAAAGTTTATTGATGATGCCTCTGGAAAATATAATGTCGGACAACTTATCTCCCCGATTTTAAATCTATGATAAAAAATAAGGGCAAGCATTTCGTTGTCAAAAATGAAGTCGTCGTCACAATCTTCAAGTGGCAACATTTCTAAAACTTGTTTATTAAATGCCCTAAAACCTGTATGATACTCAGACAATGCCTGTCCCATCATTATATTTTGAAAAAAAGTTAAAAACTTATTTGCAATCCACTTATACATTGGCATTCCACCTTTTAGTGCACCACCTGTCAACATTCTCGAAGCAATTACTGCATCATACTCCTCAAATGCAATCATAGAAACCATTGCAGGTATTAACTTTGGCGTATATTGATAATCAGGATGAAGCATTATAATAATATCAGCCCCAGCCTTTAATGCCCCACGATAACAAGACTTTTGATTTGCTCCGTAGCCCAAATTGACATCATGAACTATTGTATCAATATTGAGCTTTTCAGCAATGAGTTTTGTATCGTCAGCAGAATTGACATCTGTCAATATAACTTCATCGACAATATCCATTGCTATTTCTGAATATGTCTTCTCCAATGTTTTTGCCGCATTATACGCAGGCATTATAACAACTACTTTTTTTCCGTTTAGCATTTTGACCTCTGCTATTAGGATATTATTTATTTTGTAAAAATGCAAATATTTATATAATAATCACTTTTTTACCTTAAAGGCTAATTTATTTTTTCAAACTAGCTGATATAATCCTCCGAAAAGGAGGAATTTATGAATTTATCAGATGTCAAACTTCAAGGAATTGACGAAAACGGCGACGAAAAAACATATTCTATAGACGATTTTAAAGATGAAAATGTCATTCTGTACTTTTACCCAAAAGATAACACCTCAGGTTGTACAATAGAAGCACACAACTTTAGAGATAACATGGACAAAATTTCAAAATTCGTGAAAGTTGTCGGCGTAAGCCCTGACGACATAGAAAGTCACAAAAATTTCAAATCTCATAATGATTTGAACTTCACTTTGCTCTCTGACCCCGATAAAGAATTGGCAGAAGCTTTAAGCGTAAAAAATGATGACGGCTCTATTGAACGCTCTACATTCCTTATTGACAAAAATGGAAATATCGAAAAAGAATGGCGAAAAGTTAATCCTAATGAACACATTGAAGAAATTATGAAATATATAAAAGAAAAACTTACCTAATCGGTCTCTAAATAAAAGGGCAAGCGATAAATCACTTGCCCTCAATATTTTTAAAGTATTAACTACTTCATCAATTCTCCGACTGATTTGTAAACAGCCATACGTTTTGCTGCATCTGCTTCTGCTTGGTTATAAAGAGCTTCGGCAGCTTCAGGATTTGTCTTAAGAAGTGATTTATAACGACCTTCACTTCTAATAAAGTCTTGATAATTGCCTTTTGGTTCTTTAGCATCCCAAGTAAACGGAGTTTCGTTTGCAGGATTGTATCTGTATAGTGGGAAATATCCTGCTTCAACTGCACGTTTTTGTTCAGTTTGAGTCTTGCTCATATCGATACCGTGAGCGATACAAGGAGCGTAAGCGAAGATGATTGATGGTCCGTCGTAAGCTTCAGCTTCTTGGAATGCTTTAAGAGTTTGACCTCTATCAGCACCTAATGCTACTGATGCTACGTAAACATATCCGTATGACATGCTCATCAAGCCCATATTCTTCTTGTAAGTTCTCTTACCGCCTGTAGCAAACTTCGCAACTGCACCTGTAGGTGTAGATTTAGAAGCTTGTCCGCCTGTATTTGAATAAACTTCTGTATCAAGAACCAAGATATTAACATTTTTATTTTGTGCCAATACATGGTCGATACCGCCGTAACCGATGTCATTTGCCCATCCGTCACCACCTATAATCCATACTGATTTATCGGTAAAGTAATCTTGAAGCTCTCTTACTTTCGCAAGGTCTGCACAATCACAATCTGCATATTTTGCAAGAACTTCTTTTGCTTTATCTTGAGCTTGAATAGCTTCTTCTGTCTTTGAATTATCAAAGTTTGAAATAGCTTCGTTCAATGCCTCTTTCAAATCAGCTGGAGCTTTTTCTGAAGCAACTACTTTTTCAACGTAAGTTTTCAAAGTATCTCTGTTTTGGTCTACTGCAAGTCTCATACCAAAACCGAATTCAGCATTATCTTCAAATAATGAGTTAGCCCAAGCCGGACCTCTGCCGTTTTTCTTCTTAGTATAAGGAATTGTCGGGAATGTACCTGAGTAGATTGAAGAACAACCTGTTGCGTTAGCAACGATTACATTTTCGCCAAACAATTGTGATACCAATTTAACGTAAGGAGTTTCGCCACAACCTGCACAAGCACCTGAGAATTCGAATAACGGAGTCTTAAGCATTGCACCTTTTATTGTTTTTGTTGTGTTTTTACCCATTACATCATCAGGAGCTTCATTGAAGAATTTTTCATTTTCCAATTGACCTTCTGCAACTTCTTTTTCAATAGTTGACCAAGAAAGAGCCGGTGTTTCAGGTTTATTATTGTTTATTGGACATTGGTCTAAGCATACGCCGCAACCTGTACAATCTTCAACATAAACTTGTACTCTGAATTTTTCTCCGTTCGCATTTGGTTTGGCATCTACTGTTTTGAATGATGCAGGTGCATTTTTCAATGTTTCAGCATCAAATAATTTTGTTCTTATAGCTGCGTGAGGACAAGCTGATGCACAAATTCCGCATTGGATACATACATCAGAATTCCATTGAGGAACTCTCGGTGCGATACCACGTTTTTCGAGGCAAGCTGTACCTGTCGGGATTACGCCGTCATAAGACATTGCTGAAACAGGAATATCATCACCTTTTTGTCTCATTGAAGGTTCAATTATTTTCTTAGCGAATTCATCTGCGTTATCAGGAATCATTTTAACTTCATCTGCAGAACCAACGCCGTCTATAGAAGCAGGAATAACAACTTCTTGACAAGCGTCAACTGCTGCATCTATCAATGCAAGGTTCATATTTACAACATCATCACCCTTTTTCTTGAATGTTTTTGTTGTCATAGCTTTCATTCCTTCAAGAGCTTGTTCAAAAGGAATAATTCCTGAAACTTTGAAGTATGCAACCATCATTACTGTGTTTGCACCTTTACCACGTAAGCCCGGTTGTTGTTTAATCAAAGCTTCTGCATCAATATTATAGAATTTGATTTTCTTGTCGATAATTGTTTTTTGCATATCTTTTGTCAAGTGAGCAAAAGCTTCTTCCTTAGAATAAGGGCTGTTCAACAAGAATGTTCCGCCTTCTTTGATACCTTTAAGCAAATCGTATCTGCCGATGTATGCGTGTGTAGAACAAGATACAAAGTCAGGAGCTGTGATAAGGTATGTAGATTTAATTTGTTTATCGCCAAATCTCAAGTGAGAAACAGTTACACCAAATGACTTTTTAGAGTCATAAGCAAAGTATGCTTGAGCATCTTTGTCAGTATATTGACCGATAATTTTAATTGAGTTTTTGTTAGCACCAACAGTACCATCAGAACCTAACCCCCAGAACATGCAGTTTGTAGTGCCTTCAGGTTCTGTAACGATATGTTCTTCAACTTTTAATGATTTATTTGTAACATCATCTTCAATGCCCACTGTAAATCCGTGGAATCCGTTGTTTTCAGCATGTTTAAACGTAGCCAATACCATTGAAGGAGTGAATTCTTTAGAAGACAAGCCATAACGACCGCCGATAATTCTAATATTTTTACCTTCTAATGCAGCAACAACGTCTAAGTACAAAGGTTCACCGATAGCACCGGGTTCTTTAGTTCTGTCAAGAACTGTAACACGTTTTGCAGAAGCAGGAAGTGCTTCTAAGAATCTCTTAACATCAAACGGTCTGTACAATCTGACTTTAACCATACCGTATTTTGTACCGCGAGTTGCATTTAAGTATTCAATAGTTTCTTCAATAGTTTCACAGCCTGAACCCATTGCAACGATAACGTCTGTAGCATCAGGAGCACCGACATAATCAAACGGATGATATTGTCTGCCTGTTACTTTTGCCACTTTATCCATATATTCTTGAACGATATCAGGAACTTCATCATAGAATTTATTGACTGTTTCACGTCCTTGGAAGTAAACATCGGTATTTTGAGCACCGACTTTACAAACAGGAGCTTCCGGTCTTAACGCTCTTTTTCTGAATTCTTCAATATATTTAGGTTCAACTAATTTTGCAATATCTTCGTAAGAAATTTCTTCAATTTTGTGTACTTCATGTGATGTTCTGAATCCATCAAAGAATTGCAAGAAAGGAACTTTTGATTTATAAGTTGCCAAGTGAGCAACCAAAGCCAAATCCATTTCTTCTTGAACGCTGTTAGCAGCCAACATTGCATAGCCTGTATTTCTGCAGCCCATAACGTCTGAGTGGTCGCCGAAAATAGCTAATGATTGAGCTGCAATTGCACGAGCTGCAACGTGAATAACATGCGGAAGCATTTCACCTGCTACTTTGTGCATTACAGGAATCATTAATAATAAACCTTGTGAAGCTGTATAAGTAGATGTTAACGAACCTGCAGCCAAAGAACCATGAACAGCACCTGCTGCACCTGCTTCTGATTGCATTTCGGCAACGTTTACTTTTTTGCCCCATACATTTTTCTTACCTTGTGATGCCCATTCATCAATCCATTCGCCCATTGTAGAGGAAGGAGTGATAGGGTAAATTGCTGATACTTCGCTCAATGCATACGCAACGTGTGCTGCAGCGTAGTTACCATCAACTGTTATTGTTTTTCCTGGCATTTTTACTTGCCCTCCTTTATTATTTTCCTAACTAATAACAAATAACCATACCAAAAAGGTACCGTAAATATGACAAAATTACAACTAAATTTTTTGTCAAAGCACATGAAAACACTATATTTCGGCACGTTTCGTGATTTTTTGCACTATAAGTTTTGTTAAATGTGAATTATTTGATATTTTTGAACTAGGAACTGTTTACTACTAACCAAGCAAACTTCTGAGTGACTTTAGCTTATCAAGCCACCGGTCACTCTGCAAAAAGTTATTCTGAGGCAAAATGCTAAGTCAAGCTAAAAAGTTCTAATAGTCGTTCTCTCAAGTTTACGGACAAGACGTGTTTGGATATTTTCCGTGTTTTTCGTAATTGAATCGACTAAAACTGTCTTTGCTCCCAAAAGTTTCCCTGCTAAGATATCCGTCAAAGGTCTATCCCCTATAACAACAGTATCTTTCGGACTCTTGCCAATATTTAATAAATATTCACGCATAACTTTAGGTGAAGGTTTATTCGCATGCCCGACAACAGCAAAGTCTGTCATAGCTTGGACTTTTGCAATATAATCTTTGTTTTTATTATTACTGATAACTGCTAAAGTAAAATCATTTTTCAGCTTTTTAAAAAGTTCTTTTACGTTCTCCGGATACATACCGCTTTTAGATGGCATAATCGTACTGTCAAGGTCAAATAAGACAACATTTACGCCTTGATTTTTCAACTCATCAAAATCAATGTCAAAAAGTGAAACTACATTATAATCAGGTTTTAATATCATCTTAAATTTTTTATCCCTATCGTCCTTGCAAGTGCGTATGTATAATCTTGTGGCTCTTTATCTAGTTCAATCCACGATTCATCATTGGTATTTGAAAGCTCTTTTTCTTCACCTGATTTTGAGTCGATAATCTTTAATACTTTTGCTGTGAATTTTTCATCAGGCGTAATAACTTCTATCTCATCGTTTAAAAGAATTTTATTTTTCGTTTTAACTAAATATCGATTTTCTTTTTTATCTAAAAATACGCATAAAAAGTCAGCTCCGGCCAAGCCCTTTGAAATATCATAGCTGTACCCTTCAGAATCAGGTTTATCAATGAAAAATCCTGTAGTATAGCCACGGTTTCCGATTTTAATTATTTCGTTATAATTTTCTTCTTCTGATTGTTTCCCTGTTTCAAGATACTCATCAATAGCATGCCTGTAAGCTTTTGCGACTGCAGAAACATAGTAAAGACTTTTTGTTCTGCCTTCAATTTTGAAGGAATCAACACCTGCGTCAATCAATTTAGGCAAATAATTTATCAAAGCTAAATCTTTAGGGCACAAAATGTGAGTACCACGTTCATTTTGATTAATTTCGTAATATTCACCGGGGCGAGTTTCTTCTACAAGTTTGTAGCTCCATCTACAAGGTTGAGCACACCCTCCGTGATTAGATTTACGCTCACCGCCTGTCATATAATCGCTCAACAAGCATCTTCCTGAAAATGAAACACATTGGGCACCATGGACAAAAACTTCAATCTCCATTTCAGGCACTTTATCTTTAATTGTAGCAATCTCAGGTATAGATAGTTCCCTTGCTAAAATAGCCCTCGTAGCTCCCAAATCTTGCCAAAATTTAACAGTTTCATAATTCAAAATATTTGTTTGAGTGCTAACATGAACATCAACTTCAGGCATGTATTTCTTAACGACATTAAAGACCCCAAAGTCAGACAAAATAACAGCATCAGGCTTAGAATCCTTAATAACATCAATATTTTTTATCAAATTTTCAATATCATTATTGAACGCAAATATATTAAGCGTCAAATACGCCTTTGCCCCCAATGAATGAATTTTTTCAATCGTATCTTTGAGGTTTTCAGCAGTGATAAGCTCACCCTTCCTCATAGCACGCAAGCTGAAATCAACCATTCCCAAATAAACGGCATCAGCCCCGTATCTAACAGCATATTCTGATTTTTCTCTGCTTCCTGCAGGCAATAACAATTCAGGTTTATTCATAATAATTGTATTTTACTACAAAAATAAGCCGACGAATAATTGTTTCGCCGGCATTAAATCCTTATCTATGAGTCAAGGATTTCCCTATGTGTCTATAAGTGCTTGGTTAAGCATATAGACATACTTATCTTGAGTGCTTCCTGAGAAGTCACCTTTTATTGCTGCCGTGAGCGATTTTCCGTATTCTTCTTTATACGCATCCATAATCTGCGTAAGTTGAGCAGGGGTATAATTGCCATCATTCAAAATACTGGAAACTGCGTCCTCATCGGTTCCGAGCCCTTTCATAGCCCTATTGAGTTCTGTAACAACCATTTTGACTTTGTTATCAGGAAGAGAGTCAGCTTCTGCTTCTGTTCCTTTAGTACCTTGCAATCCTCCAAGCACAATTGCCTTTAATTCTTTTTCTGCTTTACCTGAAAAATCGCCTTTAATATCACCTATCAGTGAGCCGTTTGTAGTATCGTAATTCTCTAAAATCTGAGCCATTTGGTCGCTATTGTAACCGCCATCTTTCAATATCGTATTTACGACATCTTCATCAGTTCCAAGACCTTTCATTGCCGATTTCAGCTCTGAGCTAATCATATCAAGTTGCTCTGTAGAAAGAGGTTCTTCTGAGGAGGCAGAAAGTCCTTTGAGTGCAATTCCTTTCAATTCTTTTTCCGCTTTACCTGAAAAATCACCTTTTATGTCACTTATCAATGAACCATTGGTCTTGTTATATGCACTTAATATTTGATTCATTTGCTCAGGCGTATAATTGCCGTCTTTCAAAATTGAATTTACAACATCTTCATCGGTTCCAAGGCCTTTCATTGCGTTATTCAACTCTTGAACAACAAGCCCTACCTGTTTATCAGCAAGAAGTTTTGAATCATCTTGAGATTTCAAGGCGTTCGTCAATGTTTCTTTTAATCCTTTTTCTTCTTTACCTGAGAAATCGCCTTTTATAGCATCCATCAATGATTCGCCGTGAGCCTCTTGATATGCAAGCATTATTTTTTGCAAATCTTCAGGGCTTGCTTTATCGAGAATTTGATGGACACTAGCTTCATCTGTTCCCCAACCGTCCATTGCTTCAAACAGTTGGTCAGCTAACTTTTGAGATTTTTCATCTACTGTTACGCTGTCTGCTTTTTCCATCGGCAGTTTATTGCCTTCCATATCGCAGGCAACCTCATTTGACCATTTGTCGCCGTCAAAAGTTTTGGTTGTATATCCACCATCTTTGTATTGCAAGACAGTTCTTGGTGCGTCATCTCCATCACCATTCCATGTTGTTATTGTATATTCTTTCGGCGTTACTCCATCATCTTCAAATTGATAATTTTCCATTGTTCTTCCTTGAGTATCCGTCAAAGAAGCAGAAGTTGGAGTACCTTCAGCATTAGATACAGTTGTCATTGTATTTCCGTTTGAATCAAGTGCTGTTGACTCATAGCCTATCAAAGTACCGTTTTTGTCAAAATTTTGTTTTAATGATGTATCTCCATCTTTTATAGTTTTTGAATATGAGCCATCTGAATTATAGTCTTTTTTTGCATCAGCAAACATTGAATTCAAGTCAGTAGAAGCAGTGCCATCTGTGGTTGAAGAATCGTCAGCAGAAGTAGTACCATCAGTTGCAGTTGAGCCGGTGGTACCATTTGTACCATTTGTAGCATTTGTTCCTGTGGTATCCGTTGTGCCCGTTGCACCTGTTCCCGAGTTCATATCAGCACCTGTAATGTCAATATCTTGTTGAGTATTACTCTCATCAGGAATTTCAATATTAAGAGCTATATCATACAAATCGGCAAAATCAAGAGCTGCTGAACCGCTTTGACCTTGGAACTGCGTATTCAAATTGTTAAACGCATTTTGCTCGTCAGTATCCAGTTTGCCATCGCCATTCGAATCCAGCAAGTTATAAAAGTTTTCAAGCCCTATAGTATCATCAATCTTTTTGAGGGCAGAATTGCTGTCTACCTTGCCAGCCAACTCTGAATATGAGCCTGCAGAGAATATACTGTCTTGAAAATCAGAAATAGAATAATCTATACCACCTGAATTCTTTTGCATTTTCTCTTTAATGTTTTTAATTGCTTCTTGCTGTTTTGATGTCAACTGCCCAAAAGTGATATCTTTTGAGATTTCGCCCATGACTTACTCCTTAATTTTATTAATAATTTAAATATTTTTGAATTTATTTTTTGCTTTTATCCGTTTCTTTAGTATATTCAACAACCGGTAATTTAATGTGCTCTCCGGTATAAAGAACGCTGCTATCTGTGCCGGTTCCCCCTACAATTTTTCTTCCGCTTGAATATATATCAGGGTTAGCTTTCATTATGGCTGCTGAAATTAGTTTATATTTTTCAGAACCGTATTTTATATCACTGCCATAATTATTTTGAATAATCCGTAACAAGCAATCGTTTCTATCGCCGTCTTTTGGAATTACGCCCCATTTAGTAACTGTGACATCACTGTTTTTTGATTTGTACTGTTCTGATTGAGGCTTGTCGGTTTTGTCGGTTTTGTCGGTTTTGTCAGTTTTGTCAGTTTTATCTGTTTTATCTGTTTTATCTGTCGTATCGGTTTTATCGGTTTTATCTGTCTTATCAGTTTTTTTAGGCTCTTCGGGAATTTCTATGTTCAATGCTATATCATACAAATCCGCAAAGTCTAAAACTGTACTGCCCTGCATATTTTGATATCCCTTATTCAAATTATTAAAAGCATTTTGCTCTTTTTCACTGATTTTCCCATCACCATCAGAATCCACAAGATTGACAAAATTGTCTATTCCCATCAATTCATCAATCTTTTTGAGAGTTTTATTATTCTTCGCTTCAGACTTCAACTTTTCAGCACTATCTGCAACGAAAATACTTTCACTAAAATCATCTAAAGTATAATCGATGGAAGCCAAACCATTCGTATTCTTTTGAATATTTTTTATTGCTTCTTTCTGTTTAGCAGTCATTTGTTCGTAGGTGATACCACTTGATATATCTACCATCGATACACTCCTTTTACCTTTTTATTCCCTTATTCATCTTATCGACCATGTAAACTCTTATCTTTAGCATGTTTAAGGCAAATGTAACAATAAGTTTACATTCTTCGCCCTCTGTTAATTTTATTTATTCCGAAAGTGTAATATACTATTTTCATAGAAATTTTTATTTATGGACAAATTTATACTTGGTAAAAAAATTAAAGAAATAAGGCTAGCTGCAAATATAACTCAAGATATTGCGGCAAAAAAACTCGGAATTCCGCTGTCTTCTTTTTCTGCTATTGAAAACGGAAAAAGAAAAGTTGATGCGATTGAACTATTTGCTCTCGCAAATCTATATAATATAAATATTGAAGATTTTTTCACTAAATCAAACAACCCTGTTTTAAACAAAGCTTTGTATCTGTTAAAAAATTCTTCTGAACAAACAAAAACAGCTATTGGCTATTCCATCATCGGGCTGATTGAGAAAGGAAATTTGAAATAATTGACAGAGTCTAAAAACAACTTAATAAATCCTAAATTTGAAAAACACGGCTATATTCAAGTCTACACGGGTGACGGCAAAGGCAAAACAACTGCCTCATTAGGACTAACAATGAGAGCTTTAGGTAGAGGCTGGAATGTACTCATCATAATGTTTACAAAAGGCGGCGACAACTACGGAGAGCTTTACTCTTTTACCGATTTAAGTAATATTTTGACCAACAAGCTAAAAATCGTTCCGGCTGGTGTCGACAGGGTTGTTTACGCATCAAATATGAACAAAGACGATGAAAAAACAATCAAACAAGGTTGGGAAACCGCAAAAGACGCCATTTTAAACAACAAATACCAACTTATCGTTTTAGATGAAGCCAATATCGCTCTCGATTTAGGGCTGATTGACCTAAAAGACATGTTAGACGTACTTTCAAACAAGCCGGAGGAAATGGAAATCGTTTTGACTGGAAGAAATGCAAAACAAGAAATCATTGAAGCAGCAGACCTTGTATCAGAAATCAAGCCTGTCAAGCACTACTGGGACAAAGGAATTAAAGCCAGAAAAGGTATTGAATACTAATCTTGTGCCAAATAAAATCCCACGGGAAATCTATTTTCAATCTCCTACAATACTGAAAAACAAAAAGGTCTTTTTACTACTAATTAATCTGGCTTTTAAGTGGCTTTAGCTTATTTGAGCTCCTACAATACTGAAAAACAAAAAGGTCTTTTTACTACTAATTAATCTGGCTTTTAAGTGGCTTTAGCTTATTTGAGCTCCTACAATACTGAAAAACAAAAAGGTCTTTTTACTACTAATTAATCT